>CBIMJC010000111.1:0-11595 GCA_966244125.1 uncultured Rheinheimera sp. | reverse complement strand
CGCCCGCCATGCGCCGCGACTACTTCGCAGCCCTGCGCAGCCTGATCGCAGCCATAAAGCAGAGCAGCCTCTGGCTGCCAGCGTAACAAACACAACTCAAGTAAATCCCTGCTGACGGGTTTGCTTAAAGACCCCAGAACCTTCAGGCCATCAGCTTCAGCCATTGTTGTCACCGCATTGATTAACATGGCATCTTTGGCGCTGGTAAGAATAACGGATTGGCAAAGCTGCTGTTTCGCGATGGAGCGCAATAACTCCACACCATTCATTTGCGGCATTTCCAGATCGATAAGCATCACATCAGTGCGCTGCTGCTTTAACAGTTCAAGAGCCAACTCACCATCGGATGCATAGCTGATGTGCTGGATCTTCAACTGTTGAAGTAACTGACCTGCATAAAGCTGCTGTGCCAGACAATCTTCGACGACCAGTACTGCTGGATTTTGCATTTAGTTTTCCTCGTCTGAGGCCAACTCCTTCTGGCTGTTATCGCACCATAACAGTGCTTCGCGGTTAAATACTTTTAAAGAGGCCAGTACTCGTAAGCAGGCACTGGTGATCTGCTGCTCTGTGGCTTTTTCCAGCCTTTCACAGCTGTCGATTAACTGCTCTGCCTGCACCAGCACAGCTGCCCCTTTGATTTTATGCGCCAGTCGTTTTAACGCGCTCCAATCCGATTGTTGCAACAACAGTTTTAACTGTTCTATATCTTCACTGTTGTTTTTACATAAAGTGGACAACATCTGGCGGGCAAAGGCTGGATCAGGCCCTGCCAACGCAAATAACGCATCGATATCAAAAGCAGCCTTGCCTTTAGCGTACTTCTGAATACTTTGCTGTAATTCATTGATACTGATAGGTTTAAATAAGCAATCATTCATGCCAGCTGCTATACAGCGCGCGATTTCGTCGGACTGAGCTCTGGCTGTTAGCCCAATAACCACCAAATGCTGTAAGGCGTCATCCGCCCGTATTGTCTGAGCCAACTGATAGCCGTCCATGCGAGGCATAGTGCAGTCGGTCAGCACCAAATCCAGCTGCTGTTCTGCCAGCAATTCAAGCGCTTCAATACCATCGGCCGCCTGCCAGACCTGATGGCCTAAATAACTTAGCTGGCGCTGCAATAGCATGCGATTCACCTGATGATCGTCCACCACCAATAGCTTTAAAGGCTGATGTTGCTGATCTGTGCTTGGCACAGCTGTATTTTCGTTACCTTCACTATGCGCAGCAGCTCTGCAGGGCAGCTGTAACTCAATCTGAATTTCGCTGCCCCGATCTTTTTCACTATGAATAGAAAGCTTACCCTGCATCAGTTGCACTATGGTCTGGCAAATACTTAAACCTAAACCTGTACCCCGTTCACCTGACACCTGCTCAGAGTTCGACAACTGTGCAAAAGGTTTCAGCACTTTTTCGCGCTGTTCAGAGGTTAAGCCGACACCTGTATCTTTCACCTTCAGTTGCACCAGCAGTTGCTCCCCCTGTTGCTCCAGCACAATTAAACTTAAGTCCACCCCACCCTCTGGCGTAAACTTAATGGCATTACTGAGCAGATTCGACAGCAATTGTTTAAACAACAAAGGATCCAGCTCTACCTGATATCGCTCAAAAGCCTGGTCCATTTTGTAATTCAGATACAAGCCTTTACTTTTCGCCATCCCCAAAAAAACCTGATAGAGCCGCCGGGTTTCATGCTGTAAATACAACCACTGGGGGTTAAGCTCCAACTGGCCTGCTTCAATTTTGGCGATATCCAGAATATCGCCAATCAGCTCTTTCAAACCCTGAGCTGAATCGTAGGCAATATCTATGGCGGTAAAATCCCATAGCTTGTCATCGGCCTGACGTTTCGCCAGCTCCAAAGTGCCGATAATGGCATGCAGCGGAGTGCGTATTTCATGGCTCATGGTCGAGAGAAAAAAGCTTTTGGCCTTACTGGCTGCAAGGGCCTGCTCTTTGGCCTGCTCCACCTGTTCCAGCAGTAACTGCCGTTCGCGCACCTGACGGCGTAAATAAAAGTTCCAGAATAAAAACCCCAGCACGATCAGCGCAAAAGTTGCTAAAGCCTGCATCAGCTGCTGGCGATAAGTCTGCCAAAAGTTGGGGGTAACCGTATTGACGGACCAATCTGACAATAACGCCAATTGATCCGGTGGAATACTTAACAGGGTTTTATCCAGAATGCTGTAAAGCTCCGGTTGTTGTTTTGATACTGCCAGGGTAAAACGCGCACCTGAGGGCATAAAGCTGGAGCTGATTTGCAGTTGGTTTTTATAGCTCTGCCCGGCATAAAACCGGGCTATGACCAGGTTTTCCACCATAGCATCGGCCTGGCCTTTTAACACCGCTTCTACACTTTGTGGCAAGTTCTCAACATACTTCAATTTCAGATCCGGATAAGTAGAGCGCAGATACGGCTCTATCGCATGATTGTTCTGAATAGCTAAAGTTTTGCCTGCCATTTGCTCCAGACGCAGTTGTGGTGTAACAGAATCTGAGCGGGTTAACAGTGCATAGGAGGTGACCAGATAAGGCCGGCTGAAATTCAAAAACTCTTCACGCTCGGTATTAGATGCCAAAATAGCCGACAGATCGGCTTTACCTTCTTTCAGCAGTTGCAGCATTTCGGTTAATGACTGTGCGGGCACCCACTCAAACTCCAAACCGGTTTTGGCACTAATGACTTGTGTTAACGACTTTAAAATGCCAACACCCTGGCTTAAATCCTTTGAGCCCATTAAAAAAGGCGTATCGCCCAAAACATGCACCAAACGCACTGGGCTACCACGCTCAATGTAACTGTGTTCGGCCCGGGACAACTCAATACGCTCAGCCAACATATAAAGCGCCCGGCCTGCGCTCCAGCGCTGCACAATCTGTTGTTGTTCTGTATGAGGCACAGCCGCAATCACCTTATTCAACAGAGCCTGCAGTTCAGGCTGTTGCCCGGAGACATAAAAATTAAAATGCCCTGAAGGCAGAGGTGTAAAGTTGCTGATAGTCAGCTCTGAAAAATGGCCGGTATGAATTAAATAATGGGCGCTGATCACATTGCCCAAATACAGCTCGGCATGACCTAAAGCCACAGCTTCTATCGCCTGCGTTAAGTTGTTGTAGGGCACTACTTCAGCATCAGGAAAACTTTGCTGTAGCCGTTCTACTGTTAAATAGTGTTTGGAAAAAGCCAACCTTGATTTGTGTTTTGTTTTTAACTTTGCCACTGACTGTTGATGGGTTGTGGTGACCAGCACGGGAATATCGTCAGCGTAAGGCTCTGTTGCGACAATATCAGCCACATCCAGCTCATTCATGCGGGCATAGCTGTAAAAGTCGATAGTGCCTGCGCGCACAGCGGCTATCAGCTCTGCTTTAGTGGCAAAACTTCGAATTTCGACAGGCTTTGCCAAAGCTGAGCTTATCAGCCCCAGGTAATCAGCGGTAATGCCCTCAAAATCTTTGCCATTGGTTTTCAGCGCAAAAGGCGGATGCTCATCGTCCAGCGCACCAAACACCAGCTGCTTTTTTGCCATCAGCCATTGTTGCTCAGCCCCTGTTTGTTCAACTTGTACTGTTGCAGTGCTGCGGGAAAATAGCTGCAACTGCTGCGCCTGCAAAGCCGATGAGCACAGCAGTAACGGCCACACTAATAAAACAAGACCAAAGCATAACCTCATAACAAATTATGCCTTTTGGCAAAATCAAACAGCTCCATTGATGAGCCTAAATTCAGTTTACTAAGGATATTGGTTTTGTGGGTACTGACGGTTTTGTGACTAATGGCCATGGTTTCAGCAATGTCTTTATTGGCCTGGCCTTTACACAGAAGCTCAACGATTTGCAGCTCTCTGTTACTTAAACTGGCCAATAAAGCAGCTTCTGAACTTGCCAGCTGTTCGCCATAAAGCTCGGGTTGCGGGAATACTTTTTTACCTTTGAGCACCAAACGCGCAGCTTCTGCTAATTCTTCCAGCGGCTGTGCTTTGGAGAGGATGCCATAAGCCCCGGCTTCTATGCAGCGCACCGCATAGACAGAGGGCTCCTGCGCAGTCAGCACCAGAATCCGGGTTTTGGGGTAACGCTGACACACCCGGCGTATCACTTCCAAACCACTCATTTGTGGAATATCCAAATCCAGGATCATCAGCTGGCAAGGCGTTTTTTTTAGTAACTGAATAGCGTCTATGCCGTTATCGGCTTCAGCCAGCACCTCAAAGTTATGTCGTTCCAGTACAGCTTTTACCGCCAAACGTAAAAACGGATGATCGTCCACCACCACAACAGAAATGGGTAACATGCTTTACTCCAGCGAATAGATTCAAGGTTACACTTTTGTGTTCACAGCATAGATAGTTACGGACCGGGTAGCCTAAACAGATCAGCCTGCGAAGCCCATAGGATTAATCTGATTTTGTTCTGTCAGCACAGCAACCTAATCGACGCCTTAGCAGAGCAGTGATAAACTGCCCGCTCTTTACTCCGGCATTTATGGACTCATGGTTTTGAACCCGCAGCCTACATTCTATTTTTACGACTACGAAACCTGGGGCGCGGATCCGAAAAAAGACCGCCCTGCCCAGTTTGGTGGTATTCGTACTGATCTCGATTTAAACCCTGTTGGCGAACCTGATATGTGGTATTGCCAGTTGGCGAACGATTATTTACCTCATCCGGTAGCAGCTCTGATCACTGGCCTGACGCCACAGCTCTGTAATCAAAAAGGGTTGCCTGAAACCGAATTTTGCCGTCGTATTCTGGAGCGTTTCAGCCAGCCCAATACCTGCGTGCTTGGTTACAACAGCTTACGATTTGACGATGAAGTCACGCGTTACAGCCTGTACCGCAACTTCTACGAGCCTTATGGCCGCGAATGGCAACAAGGCAACAGCAGATGGGATTTAATCGACATAGTGCGCGCTTGTTATGCGCTGCGCCCTGAAGGCATAATCTGGCCGGAAAAAGCCGATGGCAGCCCAAGCTTTAAATTAGAAGATTTAACCAAAGCCAATGGCTTATCGCACCAACGCGCACACGACGCTTTGTCAGACGTGTACGCCACTATCGCCATGGCCAAACTGGTAAAAGAAAAACAGCCGAAATTGTTTCAGTACCTGCTGGAGCTACGTAAAAAAACTGAAGTCAGTAAGTTATTTGATTTAGTCAATTTAACGCCTCTGGTGCATGTGTCGGGCCGCTTCCCTGCTATTCAGGGTTGTGCCAGCTGGATAGTGCCTTTAGCGCCGCATCCAACTAATAAAAACGCCGTGATTTGCTACAACCTGCAAGCCGACCCAACACCTTTACTGGAGCTGGATTTAGCTTCATTGCAGCAGCTGTTGTATACCAAAACCGCAGATTTGGATGAAGACCAGCAAAGGCTTGGCTTAAAACTGATTCATATCAATAAGTGCCCTGTGCTTGCCCCTGCTAAAACTTTGTCAGAACAACGTGCCGCCGATTTAGGCATAGACAGAGCCGCTTGCCTGAAGCATCTGGACTGGTTGCGGCAAAACCGCTCTGCTATTCAGCCTAAGGTGATGGAGCTGTATCAGTTGCCGACAGACTACAGTGTGGAAACCAATCCGGACTATCAGCTGTACAGCGGTTTTATCTCCAACGAAGATAAACAGCGGATGGAGCAGCTGCATCAAATGAGCGCCGACCAACTTGCGTCCAACCCTGTGCTGTTTAGCGAAGACAGATTAAATCAGTTGCTGTTTTTATACCGCGCCCGCAACTACCCGCACAGCCTGACCGATCAGGAACAACAACGCTGGCAACGCTATCGCAGTGACAAACTAACCCATGGCCTGGATAAACCTAATTTAACTTTTGAAGAATTTGGGTTAGCACTGGAAAATCTGGCGCACGAAGCAGGTGATGACGTGAAAAAAATGAATATCCTCAAAGCCTTGTATCAATACGCTCAAAGTTTATAAGTGCTTCATTTAAAAGCCCGTTTTCCGGCGGGCTTTTAATTATTTTTATCCTTCTGTTACAACGCCATCTATGTTTCAAAACAGACTTCTGCTAGCCTGCGCACAGTAATTAACCAATGCATTTTTTTGGGTGCGGAGTCTGTGATGAAGTTGTGGTCAAAAATCAAAGTGATGTTATGTAGTTTGTTATTAACAGGCTGTTTTGCCCCGGCTTTATTAATGACATCACAAGCGCAGCTTCTGGGTGAATTGTTTCGCCCTCTGGTAGGTTTTAACCCGCTTGACGTCAAGCTGTTTGAAAACCCGCTGATCCGCGACCCTATGGTGGCCTTAATGGGCGAAGACAATTACCGCACAGCCGTTACTTTATTAAATACCGCTACTGCTATTCAGCAACAAGGCCCGCTGTATTTTGTCGTATCAGAACACTCCCCTTTGCCTCATCTGGCCGAAAAAGCCGGTTTTGTCTGGAACTCAGAACACAACCAAATGGCTATTTTGCTGGTGTCCGGCGGCAAAACCGAAATCTTTAATCAGGTGGTGGAAGGTGCAGCAGGCAAACTAGTCCCAAGCTGGCCGAAAGAGCTGGTCGAGTACACCAGCCCGGAAAAACTAAAACAAAAAGCCGTGGCTGCAGCAGCAGGTAAGCTCGGTGAAGGCCTGGGCTTATCGGAAGAGCAGCAAGCGTTGATGGAAACAGGTTTATCCGGTGGTTCAGTGCAAAACGCGCTGGAGGAAAACTTAAAACAAAAAGCTATAGACCCGGTCGAAGAAATTAAACAAAAAGTGGAAGCTGGCAAAGCCGAGTTATTAAGTGCGCCCAAACAACGTTTTACCGAAATGACCCAGGAAGCTGTACCAACAGAAGATGATGTAGTGAAACAATTTACCGGCAAATCGGCAGACGAATTAAAAGCTGCAAAAAAATACGTCGAAGATGCGAAGGCCAGAGCGGACGCCAATCAGAAAAAACCAGCGTCGACAGTGAAAGACAAAGCCACTTTGGAAAAAGAAGCCAAACAATGGGCCAAAGACAAAGCCAATAAAAAAGTAGACCAAACCCGTGCCCCGGCTGACGAGTTACTGAATGAGCTGACCGAAGAAGTAAAACAAAAGACGACATTGCCAACACCTGCACCAGTGAAGAAGAAGGATGGTGGGGAGTAACTAAACAGCGACTTTTTTGAGGCGACTCTGTCACGGCTGATATCTGATCTGACGGTTGAACTGGCCGGTCATTTATCAGTGAAGTGCAGCGGACCATCCAAAGCTCATGGACGGCAAAGCGGACAACCTGTTGAGATCCCATCGGCCAACGGCAGCGAAGGATACAAGTTGTTAGCTGTCATCCCTGCTCTTTTGCCTGAATTTGTCCGGGATAAAACCGTAAATCACAGAGCTGATAAAAATCACATAGACAGCATGGAAAAAAAAGCCAACCGCCTCTAACGCATCCGGTGCGCACTCGTTACTTAATACAGAGCAGTAAACAAAATCTACAATAAATGGCGACGCCACTCCCAGCGCAAAAATTAATAAAAAACTGAACCCTGCATTTAGTTTTAGTGAAATTACAATAGATAGAATGGCCAGAACCGGAAGCCCAAGCACCAGAATTGTTGTCATACGATCCGTCCTTGTTTAGTTTTACTCTAAGGAGCTGACATTGGCCGCTCCCACGTGAGCGAAGCGAATTATTTGAACCAGTTATCTTCCGCCCTACTGATTGTATTTTTCCAATATCATTTCCAGCAGCCACGAAACTAAAACATAGAAAGGTATATACAGTAACCCGCCCAAGATTAAACCTTGCATAAAATTCTGATAACTTTCATATGGCAAACAAAAGTAACCTACGAATACCACCCCACAAAGCAAGTTTAATGCAGCCTTAGCTCTCGTCTGGATTTTAGTTAACTGCCATAGGTTACGAAGCCAAAATATAAATGGGATTGGTATTAAAAATATAAGAACTTCAGTACCCATAAACACCTAACTACCAAAGCAGCGGCGCGCGATAGCGCGTCCTAGCTTGAGCGCCTTGTTATGCGTAAACGAAACACAGCCATATACCAAAATACGGCTGCACCAATAAGACCACATACGCTACAAAACAATGCTTGTTTCATTAAATCAACACTTGAGTCTTGGCCGAATGGTTTGAAACCATAAATGAATATCACACTTGGAACTACAGCAGCTAGTAAGTACCAATGTAACGCCTGCAGCTCTAATTTTTTAAGCACATAATGCAAAGGCAAAGCCCAAATAACTAAAACAACCATGGACACTATTGCTGCCACACCTGCTATTAATAACGATATTCTTATATCGGAATAATCAGTACCAATTGAATCAACCGCACTGACTAAAAATGTCGTTATAAAGACTGTTAAAATTGTACATATGCTAGCTACAGATAGTGATTTCATAATTTACGCATAACGCCCGCCACAAACGCGAGCAACTTGTTGCGAGTCGAGCGCTCAAAGGGCGCGTTTTTGATGGCGATTGTTAGCCACCGCCCTGATCTTTTTTGGATAAGCCACCAAAATAAAAGCCAATTACTACAAGAGCAACACTTTCAAGTAAACCTGCCATTTGAGAACCAGATAAACTTGCTATACAAAATGAAATAGTTACGACCAGCGCAATTAATGCTCGCACATCAACATTACTTGGCATAAATAGTTTTAGTGTCTCGCTGGGAAGCTTTTTTATTACGTATTCAAGAATTAATATTATAAAAGCCAATTGTAAAATAGGCTTGATAAACGACCATGCCTGAAATGATAATTCAGCAATGTTCCTGGTGATTATTTGCTCACGGTCAGTCGTTGGTAGAAACCCCGCAGGGAGAACAGATATTCCTATATAAGCGATAAACAAAATAAAGAATGATAAAAACGTATATTTTATTATTTTTTCCATATTGCACTCTCAATTTTTATTGCGGCTAACGCCATCCATAACCGGCGACAAAAAGGGAAGCGGAGCGTCGCTTGTTGTCGTCCGATTTTATGGCATTGTTAGCCATTACCATCTCCACCACTACAATCTTTTTCACCTTTGCCAGCTCCCTCCTCAGATTTTCTACCAAAGAAAAAACCAATAATTAGCCCTACAATCCCTGAGTACAAAGATGAAAAAGTTTGAAGATGTTTGGTATATTCATCTGGGGGATAGCCTCCGACTACTGGCACTAATGCGATAATTGCCGTTATGATAAGAAATACACTTATCACAGAAATAGCCAGTATCGCTTGAAGTTTTGATACTTTCATATTTAATTATCTCTCGATTTTTCAACAATTAATTCAAGAATATCTGCAGCCCGAAGATACGCGTGAGCAGAATCTTGAGCATCAATAGCAACCCAATCGTAATTGGAGTTTGGCCGTTCTCTGGCTTCCCACGATACTTCTATATTGCTAACCCCCTCGGGGTTAGCAATATTAGGAGCTATTCGGATAATGTATTTTGCGTTACCTTCATACCGTTTCCTCCAAAGCCATATCCCGTGCTCGCGTCCTGGGTAACCCTCCCAATTTGTAACAATAGTGCCGTTATTATTGTTAGTGATGCTCAAGTTATAGGGAGAGTTTTTGATTGTTGATTCAGCGATGACCGCAAGATCCTGTGCTTTAACCGGTAGTTCTCTCGTATGACGACTATCCTGAATGCTCATCTTGAGAGTTGAACAACCGGAGACGATGAAGACCAGCAATATGAACAAATATGTATTAAAGTGTTTCATTGGTTGTTTTCCATGGCTAACGCCCGCAATAAACGGCGCGAGGGACGAGCGTCCGGCGACCGCAGGGAGCGAATTTAATTGCCTTGTTCAATCTGCGTCACCATCAGCAGGTGGAGGTATCTTCTTCGCTTCTTTATAGATCTGGGAAACCTCTTCCAACACACGCTCGACACAGAGTCGCCCACCCAGCCAGTGACCGTTCTCATCAATAATGGTGGAAGTAGCGTCAGAAGTAATGCCTGGCTTCGGCGCGCCATCACGTACAAACCTATCAGGATGATTTCCACCACCTGCAAGATAACCGTCATTTCCGTGGGAATGCTCTATCATGTCGCGCAGTTCTTTACCCTCCGCAAGCAGATGCTTTGCTCTGCTGTATGGTGGCTGAATAGCGGGAAAGAGATGCTGTGCTCTTTTCAGTAGACGGAGCAAGTTTCCAGTAACAACTATAAAATGGTATGCGTCCAGTGTTTGCTGGTCAGAGAGCTTTTGATGCTCATCTTTATGCTGTGCCATTGCTTCAAAGCCACCAGAGAACATTTTATCAAAGGCCTCCTTTGAGGCTGTGCTTGATGACAAATATACCTCAGCATCCCTTAGGCAAGCCTGAAGCCAGAATAGAAGCTGTTGATGGTCAAACCAAGTAGCTTCATCCGGAGTAGGATTTGGAGCTTTCTTTCCCAATCTTAAACTACCTCCATACTTGCATAGCGATTGAACAATTTAATAGAAGGCAATCCGCCCGCGAGTCGAACATTTTTCTGCCTTCTTTTATGATTTTTGCTGATACCAAGCTAACGCTGATGTACCTCTATTTCAACAGGTTTTTCTGAAATCAGTAAATTTGCGTCCGACAAAATCTATACAAGCAGTACGCTAGTTGTTCTTAAATTTACTCAAGATCGATATCTGGAAATTTAACCAGTGGTTTGAGCCAATGAAAACGGTAACTATCGGAGGTTGGCCACAATGTACTTGCCCGATTTGGCTACCTGACTGGGGTAAGACTCGCAGTTTCTAAGATCGACATTCGGGCCTGGGCGAGCCCGACCCCTACAGTATTTTTTTAATTTCAGTTGGCGTAATCAGCGAAGTTCAATATTTCCCAGCTCATTCGAATACAGCCCTTTCACAATTTATTTATTCGCTTAACGTTTTTTCGCACAAAAGCCTGGTGCGCCGAATTGGCGTGGTGTCCACCACAAATTCATGTTTTTATAAAAGCATTGGCCAACAGACCAAAGCTTGGTGGTGAAAACTGGCTACAACACTAATCAGGAGTTTTTATGCGCAAGGGGCAAGTTGCTGTTTTTTATATTGTGTTTTTGATTGCTGCACTTTTTAGCCAGCAGGTGTTGGCAGTCAATGAGGTAAAGCTACACAAAGATATTGAGTGGGTGAAGGTGAAAGGTTTTTCGCTGACCACCGACATCTACAGTCCGGAAAAAGCAACTAAGCCGTTGCCTGTGCTGGTGATTTTTCATGGTGGCGGCTGGCTGGTGAATAACAAATCCATAATGAATGATATGGCCTTGTATATGGCAACTAACGCCGATTTGGTGGTGGTGAATATGAACTACCGGCTGCTTGGTGATAATAACAACAGCACCAAGGTCAACGAGATAGTGGAAGATGCTTTGGGAGCTGTGCTTTGGGTCAAAGATCATATTCAACACTACGGCGGCGACCCGGCTAAAATTGCGGTGACGGGCGATAGTGCCGGTGGTCATTTAGCCTCTATGGTGATGCTCTCAGGCCGCTCTTTAGATTCCAAAGGCTTTACCCCACAAAGCCAGAAGTTCACCCCAAGATATCTGCCAAAAGGTAAAACCGCAGAACAAGTGGCAGCAGTGGATGGCGCCAGAGTGCAGGCGGTGATTTTAAGTTATACCGCCTTTG
>CBIMJC010000110.1:0-11612 GCA_966244125.1 uncultured Rheinheimera sp. | reverse complement strand
GACACGCTGGATTTATTGGCCCCAAGCGCCAGCAGCAATGAGCGTGAGGTGCAGGCGGCGAAGGACTATTTAATTCAGGCAGCCAGCGAAAAAGGTGGTTTAACTTTATCTGACTTGTTTGATATCCGCTTTAAAGTGGTGAACCGGGCCGGTGAAATAGAGTTTTTCGACAAAATTGACTCGGCAGGCTCCAACGGTACCCGTATCACCATTAAGTTATTGTGCGGTATGTTGTTTATCCGTCAGTTGCTGGCCGAACGTGAACGCGGCAAATACCGTATTCCAATTTACATCGACGAAGCGGCCGATATAGACCCACATAACCAGCAGGCCTTGATTGAAACCGCGCTGAACTTTGGTTTTGTGCCTATTTTTGCGTCGGTGAAACCTCAGACCTCCTGTCGTTACATTGTGCCTATCCGCACTGTAGCCGGTGGCGCACAAAACTGGGTTGATGAAAAAGACTGGATTTTATGTGAAAAAATTCCGGTGGCTGGTGAAATTGAACAACAGATTGCGGCAGCAGCAGAACAGGCTTAATCGCATACCAGCGAAAACAAAAAAAAGGATGGCTATGCCATCCTTTTTTATCAGCAGAACTTAAAGTCCCAATACACCTTTGCCCTGATTAAAGATAATATCCACCGGGATATTGGCTGTGGTTAAACGGGCTAAATCATCAGCCAACTGCGGCTTGATCACACCTTTATCGGCCATCAATGAAGCCACACCTTCGTAGTTACCATCACCCTGCAACGTCAGGATCAACTGGGATAACGAGGTCATCGCTTCTTTCATTTTGACGTAATCCACCTGATAAGTGCCGTCGTCGTTGCGGACAAAAGCGCCCTGCTCGGCAAAATAGTTAAAACAGACCATATTGGCTTTGCCGTGGGCGCTGGACGCACCAAAACGTACTGAGCGGAAAATCCCGGCCATAAAGGTGGTGTAAAAATCTTCCATTTTGGCATCAGGCAATAAACCCTGCTCTGACAACTGGGAAATCATATACAAACCCAAAATATCGGCTTTGCCTTCTTCCAGTCCGCCTGACAGCTCTTTTAAGCTCTGACGCACAGTGCCTTTGCCATTGATGGTGTTTTTAATACCTAAACCGTGTGCTACTTCGTGAAACATCACGTTGTTAAAAAAGGCATCAAAAGTCACATGCTGGCGCTGTGAAGGCGCTATTAACAAATCGGCAATAGGCGACATAATATGTTCAAACTTGGCCTGCATCGCATTTTTTAACTGCAAACGTCTGGTGCCTTTTTCCAGTTGAACCTGTTCATCGTTTGGCAGGTTAATGGCGATAGTTTTGCCACCTGAATTGGAATGACCGGCGTAATAAATCACGTCATAAGCATTTAAGTCGGCATCCGAACCCGGACTTTCAGTTTTGTATTGCTCCGGCACCGGCAGACCTTTTTGCAAAGCAGGCAAAGTGGCAGCGTATTTGGCTAAACGCTCACTCCAGGCTAAATCTTTCACCAGTACATAAGCTTCAAAAGCGGCGCGGTAACCAAATAACTGATCTTCATAGGTTTCGATAGGACCAATCACTAAATCGATAGGGTTGGTTTTCATTGCCATCCAGGCAAAATCAGACGGCTGATAGTTGTCATTTAAAAAAGCTTCGGCGCGCATCGTCAGGTAGTTGGCAAAGTCTTTATCTTCCGATAACGTCGCTGCCTCTTTTAATAAAGCGGCGGCTGCTGTCAGTTCAGCTTTGTAGACTTGTGAATAAGGCACAGCCACTAAGGTGCCGTCTTTATCGCGTTGTACTATCGAATACAGGCCGTTTTTATCGGCAAAGTCGGTTTTTTCAAACTCTTCTTTGCTCATATCGGCTGGATAAAACTGAGCGCCCAGAGGCTTAGCCGCATAGCCGGTTAAAAACACCTCATCGCCTTGCAATCTGTCCCAGGGACCATAGTTTACATCGGCAAAAGCTTTGGTTTTGGCATCGGTTATTTTGCCTAAAAAGCTTTGTTTGTCTTCGGAAAAGGCCTGTTTCCAAAACAGCTGATCCATAATTTCTGAAGCTTCAATGAGTTTCGCCAGCATTTGTTTATGCTGGGCAGATACAGCGGATAAATCTGCCGTTAAATCCACAGTACGGTAGATATCCAGGCGTTTTTCAAAGCCCGGAACTAAGGCGGTTGCTGATGCAACAGCCGGTGCAGCTTGTTCTTTAGCAGCAGTCTGTTGTGTGGCCTGTTGTTCTGGTGCCGGTTTACAGGCCGCTAAAGCCAAAGCGCCGCTAAGGCTTAACGCCAGCATAATTTTGTTGTAGTTCATTCGCTGTTCCTTTTGGGTTATCTGATGCTGTTCTCTGGCGTCTGGCCCAATCAAAGCAAAACGCCGGATTGCAGCATCATACCCCAGTGTGCAGTGGCCTGGCATGCCTGATTGGCTGAATAGTTGTGACACAACTGTAACTTTGTTTTATGTAGAAAAAATATCTGCAGATCCTTCCTCCCTGCATCAGGATGAAAAAATTGGTTTACAAAACAATCTCATGCCATTTACAGTGAAAGCGGGACACAACATAAATGGAATTTCTATGAACAACTGCCTGAAACTACTACTGGTACTGCCATTCATTTCAACTCCGCTATCTGCTGTGGCTGCGCTGTCAAACTTCGCCATCAGTGCTGATGTCGGGGCCAGTCGTCAGTCTGCAGAGGAGGAGTCTGGTCAGGCCGCATCCTTTGCTGTAGGTTTAAGTTATCAAATCAATCCTGTCTGGTCTGTCGTACTGAACTATACAGATTCAGGTGAAGCAGACATGATGACTTTCAGTGACACACTACCGGGAGACGACGTTCTCTACGAAGCCAGTCTGTCGCTGGATACCAGTGCTGTCGGGCTCTTTGCTCAATACCTGACAGAACGCCAGACCGGGCACTGGTCATTGGGTGGACGTCTGGGGCTGGCGCGCTGGGACTCTGATCTGAATGTTACCTTGCATGCGTCACCTGATATCAGCCTGACGGCTTTCACAGATTCGGGGACTAATCTCGCAGCAGGTTTGTTGGCTCAATACGGATTAACCTATAACTGGGATTTGACGCTGGGCCTTGATTATCTGCGCCATGACATCAGTATTGAGGGTGGAAGCACAGCTTTGACGAACACCAGGCTTTATCTGGGCTTAAAAAACTCTTTTTAACTTCATCGCACAGCCCCGAATGTCAGGGCTGTGCTGCTTTGTCTTTACAGCAATAAGCCCCAATCCCGATAGGCTTCTTTTGCTAATTGCTGCCGAAATTGTGGCGCTGCTATCTCAATTAAAGCTTTGGCTCTTTCGGTTAAACTGCGCGCACGCAAATTCGCCACACCATATTCAGTCACCACATAATGCACATGAGCGCGGGTGGTCACCACGCCTGCTCCAGGCGCTAACAACGAACTGATACGCGATACTGTGCCACCGGCCGCAGTGGCGGGCAAAGCTATTACAGAACGGCCGCCTTCAGATAACGCAGCCCCACGCACAAAGTCCATCTGCCCTCCTACTCCGGAATAAATACGGGTGCCCAGCGAATCAGCACAAACCTGACCGGATAAATCCACCTGCAACGCGCTATTGATCGCCATTACCTGTGGGTTTTGCCGGATCACAGCCGTATCATTGGTGTAAGCCACGTCCAGAAGTACCACTTCCGGATTATCATCGACAAAGTCGTACAAAGCCTGACTGCCCATCGCAAAAGTGGTGACTATTTTGCCCTGATGTTTTTTCTTATTCCGATTGGTGAACACGCCTTTTTCCAGCAGTGGCAACACCCCATCGGAAAACATTTCGGTATGAATACCTAAGTTCTGCCGATCGCCCAGACAAGCTAAAGTCGCATCCGGAATAGCCCCTATGCCCATCTGCAGGCAATCGCCATCCCGCACTAAAGTCGCGACATGACAGCCAATTTGCGCAGTGACAGGATCCTGTGCTGCTGGCAAATGCAAAGGAATTTGACTCTCAAGCTCAACATAAGCTGTAAAATCAGACAGATGCACAAAAGAGTCACCGTGAGTGCGGGGCATACAGGGGTTGATCTGCGCTATGATTTTTTTTGCTGACTGCATAGCAGCTCTGGTTGCTTCAACTGATACGCCAAGACTACACAACCCATGTTTATCCGGTGGTGACACCTGAATAATAGCTGTATCCAGCTTTTGTTCGCCGCTTCGGAATAACTTCGGAATTTCCGATAAAAATGCCGGCACATAATCCGCCAATCCGGCGTTGACCGCAGGGCGGCTCGGCCTGCCGACAAAAAATACCCTTTGGCGTAAATGCCCCTGAAGTCCGGGATCACAAAGCACATCGCTGTGTTCGGTATGTAAGCTGAGCAAGGTCAGGTTTTGCCTGTCCAGTGCCACTCTCGCCAGACTGCTCAGCATAGTGTAAGGAGTCGCTGCCATCGAATGGCACCAGATGGTTTCGTTGTTCTGGATCAGTGAAAGTGCCTGCCCGGCCGAATGACAACGCATAAAAATCCTCTGAAGTAAAAAGCTGCGGTTTGCAGTCTAGTCTGGTTTGCCTGACAAAATACTGATAAAGATCAACAGAGTGCTTGATAAAAGTAAATGTATCGTTAATATGTGACCAGCATAGGACCAGCACTGAAGCTTAGTCCTGCGAATGATTCAGGGAAGACATCAATGAAAGCTTTTTTATGCTCCGCCATACTGCTGCTTGCATTAGCAGGATGCGCAGTGCAACCAGACATAGTGCCCGCCAAACCAGGTTTGAATGCATGGGATGCCATAGTTTTGTCAGAACAAGCCGCACCTCAGGCTGTACCTGGTCTGTTTTCGTTGCACATTCGCAATGCCGATCGGGTTGGTGACCTGGTGTACCTCAATACTGAACTGGATTACAGAGACAGACGCAATGTCACTGTGGTGCTAACGCCACAGGTGATGAAAGAGTTTGCGAAAATTTATCCTGACCAGGCCCCAGAGCATTATTTTCCGGGACGCAGCATAGTGGTTAACGGAGCAGCAGTGCGCCGCACTATCTGGTTTATCAGCGAAGGGAAAAAAACCGAAAAATACTACTTTCAAACCCATATTCCGGTCTGGCAGGCAGGCCAGATCCTGTCGCCTTTAACGGCAAAAGCCTATTGGCAACAAAACAAAAAACTCTCTGAACAGCAGTTTCCTCAAGAAGCACAAGAACACAAAACCACAGCTGAGCACAGCACTGCAGCCAACTAAAGGCAGCTTTAGCACTGATGTAGCACTTTTGATATGCATTCCTTCAATACAAAGATAAGAGGTCTAAGACGATGATGAAAACTTTTCGGACTCTGGCAGCAGTGCTGCCTTTTACCCTGTTAACTCCCTGCGCCATGGCAGATATTGATGATCTGGATCTGACCTTTGACCTTGGTTCAGCCAGACAAAAAGGCGATTCATTTTCTAATACGGACAACTCTGTCAGCTTAAAGCTTGGTTATGATCTGACATCCAACTGGTCCCTGAGTTTGAGTTATACCGACTTTGGTAAATCACCACTGCCAAACGGCATACTGGTCACAGAGGATGGAAGCTTTTTTGATGTCTACAGCGATATCGAGACCAAGGGCTTAGGTTTGTCAGCTCAGTACCTGACCGATCCTTTACTGGCCGGCTGGTCATTTGGCGGACGTCTGGGGGTGATGCATCTGGATGCAAAAACAAGCTCTTATGCACCGGATTATCAGGACACCTTTTTCGCCACTCCTCAGGATTCAGCTACAAGTCTAACCCTTGGACTATTGGCGTCTTACGCTTTGACTGAACGGCTGAAGCTGGTAGCCAGCATCGATTATATGGCGCCGGAAATACAAAGTTACAACTTTAGTAGCGGCGAAGATATCAAAATCACCCGTTATGCTCTGGGTCTGAACTACCACTTCTGATTAGCAGTGATGAAACACCGGTTTGGCCGGGTCATATCAGACCAAACCGGGTTTCTTTTTTCTTACAAATAAAGTTTCAGCCAGGTAGTGACTTCCTCGTCCACCTGTTTGCCAAAGTCTTTCAGATAATGATCGCCACCAGGATACAGCACCAGTTTATGTGGCCTATTTTGCTGTTTCAGTAGTTCTGCCATCTGTGTCGCTTGTGCAACCTCAACTTTGTCATCCTCAGTGCCATGCAAGATCAAAATAGGCAGGTCTTGCTTTAACTTGTGGACCACATAACGGGGCGAGCGCTGATCCAACAATCTGCTGGACTGCCCGGTATAACCGGGGATCAGTTGACGATAAGTTTTATCCATTTCAGGGCGGGGTCTGCGCAGTGCGGCCAAATCATAAGCCCCGGATTTAACCACCATAGCTTTGACTTGCGGTAAAAGTGCAGCAGCCTGAAACGCCATCATGCCACCCCGACTGACACCATACAAAGCAATGCGGTTTTTATCCGCCTGAGGATAATGCTTGAGCAACTGCAGCAACGCAATCACATCATCCACATCTTGTCCGCCGAATTCGTCATGACCAATGGGCTGAGGCGCCAGTTCAACTGAACCATCTGTTTTATACAGTGGCCAACTGTCAGTTCCACGGTAATTGCTCGCAACCACCAGATAACCTTGCCGGACAAAACTCAGCGCGCGTGCGATACCAGCAAAATTCATCGCCGATAAACCACGATTCCCGCCTCTGTTGTACAGGATCACCGGAACTTGATCAGCCTGCTTTGGATACATCAGCACGGCTTCAACCTGAATGCCATTCACCAGATAATGCAATACTTCACAGTGCACAGAGGCGACTATGTCGGGATAATCATTTTTGCTGCTAAAGCCAATATAGCTCTGCCAATTGGCATAGTTATGTTGTTCAAGTTGCTGATCAAATTGCTTTAAATCCTGATTTGGCCCAGAAAAACAATCATAACTTTGCAACAGGCTGACATCAGGCAAGGGGGAGGTATCAGGTCGTAGTTGTTGAGGCAACAGTGCAACAGCAGACACTAAAAACGAACAACATAACAAGGCTGTTATGCCGCTAAACAGGGTAAATCGCATCGCTACTCCTTAGCTTTTGGATAAGACATCAGGCGTCTCGTTCCTGATGCCGCGCCAAACTATCAGAACAGCAAAACCACAGCAAGCGAATCTTAGCCAGGAATAAAATCCAAACTCAGGGCAAGCGCTCAATCAACAGGGCTATACCCTGCCCGCCTCCTATACACATAGTGATCAGGCCAAAACGTCCTTCTGTGCGTTGCAACTCAGCTAATGCTTTGATCAGCAAAATAGCGCCGGTCGCCCCAACCGGATGCCCCAGTGCGATAGCGCCGCCATTCGGATTCACTTTGGCATTGTCAAAGCCCAGGGTCTGACTGACCGCCATGGCCTGAGATGCAAAAGCTTCATTGGATTCGATCACATCAATCTGCTGCAATGAAATGCCGGTTTGACTCAATAGTTTTTGCACTGCGGGTATTGGTCCCAATCCCATCAGAGCCGGCTCTACCCCGGCAAAACTGTAGCCCACCAAACGCGCCAAAGGGCGAACACCAAGCAGCTTTGCCTGATTCTGACTGGTTAATACCACAGCTGCAGCGCCATCATTCAAACCCGAAGCATTACCTGCGGTGACCAGTCCGTCTTTTTTAAACGCAGCTTTGAGACAACTTAAAGTCTCTCTGCTGGTTTCAGGCCTGATATGTTCATCCTCTGTGACACTAAACTCTGTCCCTTTGGATTGAACCAGTACAGGGGTAATTTGTGATCTGAAGTAGCCTTGCTGCCGGGCATAAGCAGCTCTGCTCTGACTTTGTGCGGCAAAATCATCCAGTTGACTGCGGCTAAAACCATAACGCTGCGCGATAGTTTCAGCTGTGATGCCCATATGGCCTGTGCCAAAAGGGTCTGACAAAATGCCCAGGGTTAAATCTGTGACTGTGCCATGACCCAATCTTAAGCCTTTGCGAACCTTGTTTAAAAGATAAGCACCGTTACTCATACTTTCGGCGCCCCCTGCTAATGCCAGCTGGCTTTGGCCCAACTGGATCAGCTGTGCAGCAGAAATCACAGCCTGCAAGGCCGAACCACATAAACGATTAACATTAAAAGCAGCGCTCTGAACTGTTAATCCGCAGTTTAAGGCGATATGACGGGCTAAATAGGCATCCTCTGGCCCTGTGGTAATGATATGACCAAACACGGCATGATCGATCTGCTCTGCAGCAATTCCGCTTCGGCCGATAGCAGCTTTTGCGGCAAAGGTTCCAAGTTCAGCCGGGCTAAAACAAGACAAAGCACCGCCAAAACTACCTATAGCAGTGCGGGCACTGGAGAGAATAACCACATCAGACAACTGCATTGCAACCTCACTCACACTGAAACGCGGGTCAAAACAGCAGATTACAGCGCATTCAGGCGCAATACCAGACTGTAAAAAAGCCATCTCAAGGATGGCTTCATTCGCTGATGTTTGCTAAATAAAGGCTTTAGCTGATTTTAAATTTACCGACCAGACCAAACAGTGCATCAGACAAATGCCTGATGTCCTCAGCCAATCTGTTGTTCTCCCTGGCAACATCGCCAGCAGCGCTGGCCTGGTCGTGCAAGGCATATAAGTTCTTGGTAATGTCTTCCGACACCACTGCCTGTTCTTCGGTCGCTGCTGCAGTTCGGATCGCCATATCATTGACCTGCACTGAGGATTGCATGATCAAACGGAATACCTGTTCAGCCTGAGCGAAGTTTTCCACTGTTATATCGGCGTTTTGTTTACCGCTGCTAATGGCCTGATTAGACTCAAAGACCCTGCTTTGCAACTGAGAAATAATGTCCTGAATATGATTAGTACTTTGTTGAGTGCGGGAAGCCAGAGTCCTGACCTCATCAGCAACCACAGCAAAACCCCGCCCCTGTTCACCCGCCCTGGCTGCTTCAATAGCC
This sequence comes from uncultured Rheinheimera sp., assembly GCA_966244125.1. GTDB lineage: Bacteria > Pseudomonadota > Gammaproteobacteria > Enterobacterales > Alteromonadaceae > Pararheinheimera. The sequence continues at coordinate 2,701 of CBIMJC010000110.1, read as the reverse complement.
GCATTTAATGCCAGTAAATTGGTTTGGTCCGCTATGCTACGGATCACCTCAAGCACAGAGCTGATAGTGCCTGAACTTTTTTCCAAATCTGCAGAGATAGCCAATGCTGCGTCTACATCTGCTGTTAATTTCCTCATACTGCCAGTGACCTTTTCGACCACCTCTAAACCAGATCCAGCACTTTTTCGGGCCTGCTCTGATTCTTCAGCCGTCTCGGTCGCCACCTGCGCCATTTCTTTGTTGGCCACTGTCATTTCATGCACTGCACTGACAATTGAATCGGACGCTATATTCAATGAGGAGGTTATGGAACTGGTTTTATCTGCGGAATCTGACAACTGAGTCGTTAAATGACTCAACTGACCAGCCTGCTGCAAAATTGTAGCAATCATGCTGCATTGATTGGCAATAAAACTGTTGAACTGATGGGCTAGATCAGCGAATTCATCTTTGCTGCTGATGTCAAGACGAGCCGTCAAATCACCGTCACCATTGGCTATCTCCGACAGACGCTGAGTTAAAGTGGTAATTTGTGTTGTCAACTGTTTAGGCCCTGTATAACTGAACCAGCCAGCAATACACAGCAATACCAGAGTAAAACCATAGGTCAGATTGCTAAAAAGCTGTATTTTATCATGCAGTTGATCTTGTTCTGATTCAGATAATTCTAAAGCAACTTCACCTGCCAGATTAAGTATTTTCCGCAGTTCAGAAAACTTTGTCTCCTCCTGCTGCAGTAACTCCGGCAGATCTGCCGAAGCCACAGCGTCAAGCACAGCCTGAGCGTTTTGCTGCCAGGTGAGGTAGCTTGCATCAAAGTTGCTGAACTGTTGCATAGTGTCCGGATAAGCAGACAAAAACTTCAGGTATTCAGCAAAACGTTGCTTCACCTGCATGGCATTTTCGTTAAAGTCAGCACGCTCGGTCTGACGGCCCCTGTCATCACCGCTTTGGTAATGAGCCAGCGCCAGTTTTGCCTGATACAAATCTCTATCTGCGTTCAAAACCGTGGAAACAGCTGGCAGGAACTTGTCAGCTTCTATAGTCAGGGCTCGTTGCTGTAATACATTGAGGTAGCTGAAAAGCGTAATCACAATAATCAGTGTGATGGCCATTAATAGGGTCGGAATACTGCTTTTTACTCTGATACTGCGGAAGTTCATATAACACATACCTAAGTTAGCAATTTTATCAATTATAGCATTTCAATAATGAGATTGATATCGATTTTATCATTTTTTCATTTTTTCGATGGCAAACTGTCATTGTTGCACCAAAACAAGGCGCAATGTCATAGAATCTGAAGGTAAGAAGCAGGCAAATCAGGGAGTTGATCATGCCTGTCTTTAAAGATGCAGATATTGATTCAGCACAAATTGCAGTAGAAGGCTTGGATGTGGCATCAGAGCCGGTCAGCAGGTCCACACAAAGGCAGTTTTTCCATCTCCTGCGCTGTCGCGCTGTCATTACATTCACCGATAATACGTTCATAACCGTGTTCAAAACTGCTGTCGAGTTCGAAATAACCTTCTTTACAAAACTGTTTGGTTTCCATCAACTCTGCCAGTTCATCATACAAAGGTCCTTCGCCCTGTTCTTTGTCATAACGCTCTGCATCGGATGGACGGGCCTGGCCACGCATCGCCCTTTCGCCGGCCATACGTTGCATCATCACCACCTGTTCTATCTGTAATGGGCGGCCTTTGCGATAGCTGAACTGTTTACTCTGGTCCGGATGCACACAAGCGCGGAAAACCGCAGGAGCTTCAGAGCGTCTGTGGTTGGTTGTTGAACAACCGGCCAGCAGCACAGCTACAGCTATACATCCTATCCAATACTGTTGTTTCACCTGTCTGTGTCCTTCTGTAAAAGCGGCATCATGTTTTCTCTGTCAGCTTGACTCTGACGACAGAAATTGGTTCCTTTTAGCACAAAAAGAATATGAAGGGCAGCCAAAAGAACCAACCCCCGGCATGACTTAACTAAAAATGGCTCAGCACGGCCAACCTGAGTTCAGCCTGTATTCATCGCAAATTTCCAACTTTTTTTTCAATCCGCGGAACCAAGCTTCTCTGCTCAGGTCTGAGCCATTGCATGAGAACTCCTCCCGGAGTGAGAGAAGTAGTTCACCACCAGGGAACATTATTAAAAAGCGCTAAACCGGAGCTCAACCCATGATGACCACTATTCGTAGCCGTATTTTAGCTTTTTTAGATTTGGCCCATTGCCAATACGAAGTTGAAGGCAATACCATCAAAACCTCAGCGGCAGAGCTTGCCTTTACTGCACACCACTTATCCATCCGCCGTGAAGGTAAACCTGAACGTTTAATGCCTTATGAAAAATTAAACATGGATAAAATTTTGTTTTTACTGACAGCTCAGGCCGATAAAACGTCACAGGTCTGACGGCCTGCAACCTCAGCTTTTTTACCGCCGGTAAGTAATGCGTAAGAAAAGCACCTTTAAGCTGACTCCTGTTGCTGTTCATCCACAGGAGTCACCTGATGAATTTCTCTCCCCCGGCTCTTTTAGCCATTCTTTTATCACTGCTTTGTTTCATGATACCTTTTCGTCCTGCAGCTGTAGAACCACTTCAGCAGTGGGGCCTTACAGGAGCAGCCTGTCCGGCTCTGACGACTTTGAACCATAACTACAGATAAGTCATCTGTATCATCTCTGAGGACAGTCATGAGCAGAAT
>CBIMJC010000109.1:0-11620 GCA_966244125.1 uncultured Rheinheimera sp. | reverse complement strand
TGCAAAGGGGCGTTTTTTATTTATGGTCAGGCCCTTTTGTCACCCTAACTTAGCGCCTAAGATAAGCCACTTTCAATAGCTTTTAAGTTCTTGTTATGGCACTTCAACTTATCTCTCCAGACCAATGGCAAACTCAGGCCTGGAAAAATGGCGGCGGCATTACGCATCAACTCGCCCGTTCTGACGATCAAAGCGGCATGCGCTGGCGTGTTTCTATAGCCGAAGTCGCCAGCGACGGTCCTTTTTCCCGTTTTGAACAAATCGACCGCGTTATTATGTTGCTGCAAGGCAATGGTTTTTGTTTGCATGGGGCAAAAGAGCAGGCAGTTGTGTTGGATAAAGCTTTACAGCCTTTTGCTTTTGCCGGTGAAACCGAAATTGACTGCACATTAATAGCAGGGCCTGTGCAGGATTTTAATCTGATGACCAGGCGTGCTGATGTCAAAGCCAGTTTGCAGGTATTGTCTGTGACTGCTCCCTTGTCTTTGCAACTGGCCAATGAATCTTTGTTATATCTGGCTTCCGGTCAGCTTCAGCTAAGTTTCAAAGAGCAGAGTTATCAACTGGACGCAGGGCAAAGCTTGTTATGCACAGCTGAGGCAGGGGAGTTGCAGATAAAAGCCAGTGCAGAGCCCTGCCAGTTGGTGTGGATTAGAATTTTGTAGCAGTTTGCTACTGAATTAAAACGCTTTCGCCGTTGGCGAGCCGCTTTCTTTTGCGTCGCCAAAAGAAAGTGGCGCAAAGAAAAGGCGACCCTGGCCGCTGCGAAAGCCCGCTCAAAAAAGTGCGTCCAAGGCGACTCGGCAACTCGTTCGTCGCTAACGCTCCTCGCTCAGACACTCCTCGTCTTAAAACCTTGGCCACCCATTTTTGAACGGCTTGCGGCTAAGGGGGAAAAGAGGTAGCTTCGTTTTATATTGATTTAACTGACACGGCCATTGATTAAAAGTAGTGGCTACATGTAACTACAAGAAGGTTTTTATGTCCAAACAACATTCCCCTGGTTTTCTGGCTGTGGTCGACGATGCCAAAAGCAGAGTGAAAGAACTGACTATTGCTGATTTGCAGCAGTTTCCTACCCCTTATGTGCTGGTCGATGTGCGGGAGGATTTAGAGTGGCTGGCCGGGCATTTGCCTGCTGCTATTCATTTGGGCAAAGGTGTGATTGAGCGGGATGTGGAAAAAGCAGTGCAGGACAAACAACAAACGCTGATTTTGTATTGTGGTGGTGGTTTTCGTTCGGCATTAGCGGCCGATATGCTGCAGAAAATGGGTTATCAGGATGTCTGGAGTCTGGCGGGGGGTTATACAGCCTGGGTCAATGCAGGTTTGCCTTTGACTAAGCCGCAAGTCTGAGATGAAGCGGAAATAAGAGGGACGGGATAAACCCGTCCCGCAGCCTATTATTTCAGTAAAGATTCAGTCAAATGTGGGCGCATGCCTTTTAACATGGCGCCTAAGAGTTTTGGACTGGCTGCTACAATATTGCCGCTGCGCAGGTAGTTGTTGCCGCCCGCGAAGTCGCTGACCAAACCACCGGCTTCACGTAAAATCAGCTCGCCTGCAGCAAAATCCCACGGCTTTAAACCAATTTCCCAGAAACCATCAAAACGGCCTGCTGCGACATAACATAAATCCAGCGCTGCTGAACCAGTGCGGCGTACGTCTGCAGCCTGAATCATCAGAGTTTTAAAAGTTTCGGTGTACGCATCTAAATGATGTTTATGTTTAAACGGGAAACCTGTCGCCAGAATAGCGCCGCTTAAATCAGGTAAATTGGTGGTGCGGATACGACGGCCATTAAGCTGAGCGCCTGCACCACGGGATGCAGTGAAAACTTCACCACGTAATGGGTCAAAAACCACGGCCTGATCCAGTTTGCCCTGATGACGCAGAGCTATGGATACAGCAAAGTGAGGAATGCCTTTGATAAAGTTTGTGGTGCCATCAAGCGGGTCGATGATCCACTGGTAATCGCTATTGTTGTTGCCATATTCGCCGTTCTCTTCACCGATAATATCGTGATCCGGGAATGACTTACGTAAAACATGCACTATGGCCTGTTCTGCTTCTTTATCGATGTTGGTCACAAAGTCATTGGTGCCTTTCTGAGTCGTCTGAACTAAGTCCATCTGACCACAAGCTTTAGCGATGACATTACCTGCGCTGCGGGCAGCACGAATTGCGATGTTTAACATCGGATGCATAACGATTACCTTATTGTATAAAGAACAGTCAAAAGAGCGGCGCGTATTGTAGCCGCTGACAGGAAAAAGTAAAGCGAATTCAGGGCCTGTGTTTTTGTAGTTTGCGCTGTAAAGTACGCCTGTGCATGGCCAGTGCTTTGGCGGTTTGGGAAATATTGCCCTGATGCTGTTCCAGAACCCGTTGAATATGCTCCCATTCCAGCTGATCTGTCGATAAAACTTCGGTTTCAGTGGCTGGTGTTGTCGCGCTGATTTGGCCACTTAATGCCTGAATTAAAGTGGCGAAATCTACAGGCTTGGTCAGGTAGTCGTCTGCTCCGGCTTTTACCGCTTGCACTGCAGTAGCTATGCTGGCGTAGCCCGTTAGTAATACGATGCGACATTTCGGCAGCTGTTGTCGTAAGGGCGCCACATAATCCAAACCGGATGCTGTACCAAAACGTAAGTCCAGCAGGTAACAATCGGCCTGTTCAGCCACTAACAATTCAGGGTTTATTGCCTCGTTATAACTTTTTACCTGATGCCCTGAAGCTTCCAGTCTGCGACTTAAAGTCCGGGTTAAAGTGATATCGTCGTCCAGCAGCACCAGTTTCATCGTGCTTGATCACCAAAATAAATGCGGGTTAATACGCCGCCTTCGGTACAGTTACTGCGTTCAACCCTGCCGCCTAAGCTGTCAATCGACACATTGGCCAGAAATTGGCCTAAACCTAAACCCTGCTCGCTTTGTGTTGGCTTTTGGCCCAGCTGCGCCAGCTCGTTAGCTGCTAAGCCTGGACCATAATCACGGATCTGTAGTTCAAGCTGTCTCTGCTGTTGCTGCATAGTAAGACTTAAGCGTGGCTCTTTGTTGGCTAAACTGGCATCAGCTGCATTATCCAGAATATTAAATAAAGCGGCTGCCAGACTGATGCTGTCTGTGACTGTTAACACGGATTGATCGCTGCTGAAATCTTGCTGCACACTGATTTCGGGCCTGCTGACCAGCCAGAGCTGAATGCTGTGTTCTATCGCTTTATACAAAGGCTGGGACTGCAGTTCGCCTTTACGCAACTGCTGCGCATTGCTGCGAAGCTTTTGCACTATCTGTTGGCACAGCTGCAATTGCTGGCGCAGATCGGCCGCTAATATCGGATCTTGTTGTGCTGTCAGTTCGTCGGTGAGTAGCACCAGGTTTTGTAGGGGAGTGGCCAAATCATGAGCGGCATTGGCAGCGTAGGTTGCGACCGCCAACACTTGCTCATGCTGCAACTGTTTTTGCTGCAGCTTATTTAACTGGGCTGAAGTGCTGCGAATACGTTGAGTCTGGGCGCTGATAAACCAGCTGACAATAAAAGCGCTGAAGCTAAAAGCCCACCACATCTGACTTATATGCTGACTAAAAGGCTCAATGCCTGCTGAGGTTGCAGCATGTTGCTGATGCATGGCATGTACATCAGTGCTCAGTGGCACCTGCAACAACAGGCTGTAACAGCCAATAGCCAGCAGTGCCATCAGATAGCTGGGCAGTGCAGAAAATAACACTGCAGTCACAGCCACAGGCAGCAATAAAATAGCGACAAAACCATTGCTGGCACCGCCCGTCATTGCCAGTAGCGCTGTGATCATAAAAAGGTCAATCAGAATACTGATAGTGATAAAACGCTGTTCAGAGCCTTTATCGCCGCGCCAGAGCTTGAGGCTGATATTGGTAAATACATGCACTGCAATGACAAAACACAGCAGGCTCCAGCTATGAATAGGGTATTCCAGCAGATAACCAATCAGGCTGGCGAGCAGTTCCAGTGCTATCAAGACCCAGCGAAAACTTTGCAGTTGCTGAATAGGATGAAAAGAGCTGATTTCTTTAGAAGCAAACAGGTTAGTCATAGCATCTCAAAAAAAAGCGGCTGCCAGGCAGCCGTTGCAAAAAACTGACAACTCAGAGTATAGGAGTGGGAACACCTTGTCATCTGATGGAAGTCAGAGTCATTCTGGTCTGGTTTTCTGTGCTGCGCAATGTGGCAAAAAGTCGCAGCTGGTTTTGTGGGCCGGCACCCGATGCGGGCGGGGATGAACCCGCGCCCCTACAATTTCTTGCCCAAATAACCGTAGGGGCGACCTTTATGGTCGCCTGCAAAGCAGCGGCGTCAATTACAAGGGGGAAAGTCATATATCTGTAATAGGTTAGCTATAGTCTGCCAGCATTTTCCGCAGTAAAGGTTAAAACGATGAAAGCTGTACTTTATCTGATGCGTCATGCGACTGCTGATATACGAAACTCTTTGGTGGATGAAGCCGATCGTTGCCTAAATGAAAAAGGCAGATTACAGGCTCGTCGTGTGGCGGATTTTATGCAAAAACATGGCCTGCTACCGGAGCGGATTTTTTGCAGTCCACACACCAAAGCTGTGCAAACTGCGGCTTTAGTACGTAAAGATTCTGGTATCAAAGTGCAGGTGGAAGAGTGGCCCTGTTTATTGCCTGCTGTGCCGGCTGTTGAAATAAAAACGCATTTATTCAGTCAGTTACAAGACAATGAAGCAGTGCTACTGGTGGGGCATGAACCGGAGCTGGCGTTGTTGATCAACGAGTTACTGGGGGTGGATAAAACTTTTCTGGAGCTGAAAAAAGCTTCTTTAACCTGCCTGGAACTGGATTCTGAAGCAACTGTGCCAGTACGGCTGGCCTGGTCTGTGCCCGCTAAGTTTATGTGATAGGAACAGATAAAAGCCAACAGGGCGCAGACAAGCAGCAGACAAGCAATAGTGCAATAAATTCACTTGAATTGCGAATCATTCTTGTTTAGTCTTTGCGCCTTTGTTGCTGCTTTGAGGCTGTTATGTTGTCCTTACGTTCTCCTTCGCTACTAGCTATTGCTGTTTTTACTGCATTAAATTCAATGCCTGCTTATGCCCGGCAGTCAGATCAAAAACAGCCTGATCAAGACTATTCAGAGCAACAGTCTTCAGATAAACAGCAAGTGGACAAAGATCTGGAAGTGATAGAGGTCAAAGGCCGGGCTCAGACCTTATACCGGGCGTCGCAAAGCAGTGTAGGTACCAGAACAGAGACAGACTTAGAGCTGATCCCACAAAATATTCAGGTGTTGCCTGAAGCGCTGATCCGTGATCAGGCGGCGCGTCAGGTGACCGATCTCTACCGCAGCATGAGTGGCGTCAGTGCTTTTAGTTACTCAGGTGTCACTTTTCGTGGTTTTCGTCAGGATGAAATTTTATATGACGGTGTGCGGGGCGACCCCTTTAATGGTTTTGCTGTACCTCAGTTGTTTAATGTGCAGGAAGTACAGTTACTCAAAGGCAGCAGCGGCGCTTTATATGGCAGCGGCGCGCCCGGTGGTTTAATTAACTATGTGACTAAAAAGCCACAACGTACGGCGAAAAACCAACTGGAATTAGGTGTAGGTAATGATGATTTTTGGCAAGGCTCGCTGGAACTGAGTGGCCCACTAACCGAGCAACAAGCCTACCGTTTTGGCTATTACCGTGATTCAGAGCAGCCGTTTCGCTGGAACACCAAAGTAGAAAACGAAATTCTGGATCTGGGTTATCTGATAGATATCACAGACAGCACCAGCCTGACGCTGCAATACAATACCTTAACTCAGGATTATCAGGGCGCACGTTTACGGGGTGTACCTACAGATGATCAGGGCAATTTTCTTGCTGACCGGGCCTGGAACCATAACGAAGCCACAGATTTCCAGTCGTTAGAAGCAGACGTATGGCAGGTTAGGGCAGACCATGAATTTAACAGCAACTGGCGCACCGATTTAACCTGGCGTCATTACGACAATACGGAATTGCAAAACTACCACGAACCATACTGCAGCTATGACACAGATGGCGATGGAGTGGTGGATTATTGCCGTCGTCAGTTCAGGGATCAACGCCGCGAAAATACCGCAGACAGTGTCACCTGGAACAATATTGTGGAGTTCAGCACTGCGGGTTTGAATCACCAGCTATTGCTGGGTGCGGATACTATGACGCAGGACTCTTACTTTTTAGGCCGTAATGTAGCGCCTATAGAGCAAGGTGGTAAGGCTTTGGGCATTAGCCTGATTCATCCTGTGTATGGCCTGACCTCGGCTGCTGATTATGATATCGACAGTATTAAATCCACTCCGACCGACACTACCGCTGTGCGTCAGGGCTTTTATCTGCAGGACCAACTGGATTTAACTGCCAGCTGGAATTTGTTGTTGGGTGTGCGCTGGGATAGTTTTGAAGATAAAAACAATATGGCGTCATCCAAAGTGGATGGCAACGATAGCTCCTGGCGTGTGGGTTCTACTTACCAGTTGACGGACTGGGTGCGTTTGTATGCACTCAAAGGTACAGGCTTCAGCCCACAGGCAACAGCATCTCAGGTGCCTGAAGTGGGTGGGCCATTTGAAGCTGAGCAATCCAGCATTGTCGAAGCGGGCGCGCGTTTTTCTTTGCTCAATGATGCAATCCGCCTGAATGTGGCCACCTATGAAATGATCAGAAATAACATACTGCAGGCGGACCCCCGTGGTGATGTCGGCGGTGACGGCCGTGATGATCAGATCGCCTTGGGTGAAGTGAAAAGTAAAGGCGTGGAACTGGACTTGTTAGGGGATTTAACCGACTCCTGGGTGCTGAACCTGAACTATTCCTACAACGATAACCGTATTGTCGAAAGCACCAGCGCTATTACAAATGCTGTGGGTGACAAATTCGCCAATGCACCACAACATCAGATAGGGCTGTGGAGCCGTTATGAACTGGAGAGTATCAACTCAGCCATAGCAGCTGGTATGGATTATGTCAGCGATCAGCTAAGCATTGATGGCCAGCATGTGAAATCTTACACCGTCTTTGATATGAGCTGGCAAAGCCGCTGGCAGCAATGGTTGTTTCAGGCCAATCTGAAAAACCTGTTTGATAAAACCTATGCCACAGCTGGTTTTATTGAACGCACCGGGCACTTTCCGGGTGAACCACGCCGGTTAATAGTGACCGCCAGTTATCAGTTCTGATCGCGGCTATGAAGGCTAAAACCTGGTTTCAGCTGCACTCTTTTGCTGGCTTTGCCTTTGGCATTTTGATGTTGCTGGTTTGTCTGACCGGCACTCTTGCTGTGGTCAGCCATGAAATTCAGTACCTGTCGGCTCAAAAATACCGGGCCTTGTCTGAACGACAAGGCCCTGTGCCCTGGCAGGTGCTGGAGCAGAATTTAGCCAAAGCTTATCCCGACTATCAGATCAGCAATCTCAACGTGCCAGAGCAATGGTATTTGGCGGGTGCTGTTAGTCTGAATAAAACCAGTTTAAATGCAGGCTCTGAATTTAAATTTGTTTATTTTGATCCCGCTTCCGGTGCTTTAACAGGCGAAGGTCAGTGGGGCACAGTGTCGCGTTTTTTGCGTAATATTCATATGTACCTGTCGCTGGGTTCTGTTGGCAAAATTGTGGTAACCAGCTTAAGTTTTTTGCTGCTGATTATTTTGATCAGTAGTTTTTATGTGTACCGGCAGTGGTGGCGCAAAGGCTTTCAATTGCCATCCGGCGCTCAAGTGTCCAGCCGCACTTTTTGGTCGGACTGGCACAAATGGACAGGCGTCTGGTGCTGGGGCTTTATCCTGTTGATGTTCCTGACCGGGCTTTGGTATTTCACCGAACACTTTTTGCTGAAGTTTAAAGTGGAGCATTATCCAAAAGCGCCGAAGCTGGAGCAGGCTATTACCCACAAAGCTTTGTCTTTAACCGAATTAATGCAGGCGGCGCAAAAAGCCAGGCCTGAGCTGGATATCAGAGCTTTGAACTATCCGTTGTCGGACCAGGCCCCTGTGCTGGTAACAGGTCAGGATGACACGCTGCTGGTGCGCGACAGAGCCAATCGCATTTATCTGCATCCGGTGACAGCGCAAGTGCTGAAGGTCCAAAAAGGCAGCGAGTTAAAACCTGTGGCTTATCTCTCCGACATGGCCGACCCTTTGCATTTTGGTAACTTTGCCGGGCTTGGGGTTAAGCTGCTGTATTTTGTGTTTGGGCTGGGGTTTAGCTTTTTAGTAGCGGGCGGACTTTGGATGCACTGGCTGCGAACCAAAAGACAACAACCACAATTGATGCGCACTTTAGGCTGGACTGGCGCTGTTTCGTCCATCTTAGTGGTCACAGCTTTAGTGGTGACTTCAGCGCAGTTTTCACAACGTGAAGTGGAAAACCTGCCTTTATCACCGCAACTGGGATCATTAGCCACACCTTAAACATCAGCTGTTGCCGTTGAACCTACAGGCAGTTTCAGCCGCGCTATAGCTCCGCCTTTGGGTCTGCTGATACGCAAAAAAGTACCACCATGCTGATGGGCCACCCTGGAGACTATTGCAAGGCCAATACCATGATGGGATAAGCCATCCGGGCTGGGTTGCTGATTGCTGTGCCAGCCAGCACCATCGTCGCAGATATCAATCAGGCAATCATGGTCCTGCAGGCTCAATTCAATCCAGACTCTGGTATGGCAATACCGCAAAGCGTTACTTAATAAATTGGATAAAGCACGCTGCAGCAGTTTTTCATCGGCCTGAATGCTGATCACAGGCCCGGCAACAAGCTCTATCTGATGTTCTGTGTTGGCCGAAAACTTCTCGATCATTTGTTGCAGCAGCTGCGACAGTGGCACCTGACTCAGTTGCAGATCGGAGCGGAAATCCTGCTGGGCCAGACGCAGATAATCGTACACATTGTCTTCTATTTCCTGCAGGTTACGGCAGACCTGTGCATACTGAGCTGCACTGATATTCGACTCCAGACTCAGCATAATAAAACGCATCCGGGCCAGCGGCGTTTTAATGTCGTGACAGACGGTATCGGCCATTTCCCTTTGCAGTGAATTTAAGTCGGCTATGGTTTGATTCATCCGGGTCAGAGACTGGGCTAAAGGCTGCAGGTAAGACTTGGGGCTCAGCTGAAAAGCCGGCAGATGGCCCAGTTTTATCTCCTGCAAAGCATTCATTCTTAAGGTTTCTACATCACGGAACAGGTTGCGGCTGAGCCAGAATAAACACAAAAGCAGCAGCAAAATAAACACATGGGCCAGATCGATACTGAAATCAGTACCGTCCGGTAAATTCAGCTGGCTTAAACACAACAACTCACCTTCAGGCATTTCACTGCACATAGAGGCGTTACCCTGACTGTCTCTCATCACTTCGACGGCATAAATAAAATTCGGCTGAGGTTGCCACATGCCAGCCGGGTAGGTGACAAACAAGCTGTCTGTGCAGTCGTCAGTTTCAGATAAACGGCAATTCAGTGTGCCTTGCTGACTAAACTGATGCACATGCTGCAGCATGGTTTGGGCTGCATCGGCTAAATCATCGCGCTGATAAACCCAACTGTAGAGCTGATTCAGGCTGAAAAACAGCAGTAACACCACCAGCACTATGCCAAGGTAAAAACGCAGCAGGGTAGAGCTCATGGCTGTGACTCCGTGGTTTCAGCGTAACTGATACGATACCCCTGACCCCAAACCACCTGCACATTCCAGCGATCATCCACAGCCTGCAATTTACGTCTTAGTCGCGAGGCCCGGCCGTCCATGGTTCTGTCTGTGCCATCGTATTCGCGGGTCAATTGCTCCCGGAACAAACGTTCACGGCTGACGGCAATGCCATAGTTGTCCAGTAAGGTCAGCAGCAATTGCAATTCGGCATTGGTCAGGCATATATCCTGGCCTGCCAGCACCACATGGCCTGAGACACGGTCTACTGTTAAATTATGCTGTTTCAGTAAAGGTTGTGGATCGGCGCTGGCGTGTTCCGGCGGCAAAAAAATGCGGATTTTGGCCAATAAAATACGGGGGTCCAGTGGTTTGAGCAGATAGTCCTGAGCGCCCAGCTCCAGTCCCTGCAGCACAGAGGCTACAGAGGTTTGTGCCGTCATAAACAAGATTGGGCCTTTAAATTGCTGGCGGATTTGTTTCACTAAATCAAAACCACTGCTGCCGGGTAACATCACGTCGCAGACTATTAAATCAAATCCTTGTGCCAGTATCAGTTTTTTGGCTTTGAGTGCATTGCCGCAACTACTAACCTGATAACCTTCAGACTGCAAAAAATCGACCACCAGCCGTGATAATTCCAGATCATCTTCGATCAATAAAATCTGCTGCATCAAGGATTACCCCAGCTATTGCGGCTGCGTTTGAGTAACTGATCGCTGGCATTCAGGTCTACCTGCAGCACTTTAACCCGCCGTTCGGCCACCAGTTCGCCAGTGGCCTGATCACGCAGCTCAAAACTGGTGTGTTCTGTCAGTTCCAGCTGCAACTGCTGGCTGATGCTATGGGCGCATAACAACGGGCTGGGGTCGGCTTTTTTATACAGACAAGCCTTGTTGTGCTGCTGCCAGCTGATCTGGAGCTTCAGTACACAGACTTCATGCGCATGATGCAGGCAGAGCCTGGGTTGCAGGCTGAACTCTTGTGCTGTGACTGGTAAAAGCAGACTGATCAGCATAAAAAGCAAAGCTAAAGTACGAAGTGCCATCTTCTTGTCCGCGTTTTGTCTGGTTATTTTTCTTGGTTGTCTCGCATGAATAGTGCAGTGAAAAGCTGTTTTGGTAAAGCAGGGCTTTGTGTTTCACAAAGCCCGGACAGGTCAGAACTGGTATTTCACTTCCACACCATAAGTGCGGGGCGCGTTTAACGAGGTGATAGGCGTACCCAGCGTATCGGCGGCGAAACCACCTATACCGCCTGTCGTTTCATGGTCCGCCAGATTTTTACCCCAAAGTGCCAGCTCCCACTGATCATCACTGCTGCTCCAGCTTAAGCGGGCATTGATGTTTTTGGTATCGGCAAAATACGCAGGGATAGTTTTGGCAATGTCCAGTATATCCGGGTCGTCCGCTCTGGTATTTTCTTCATAGACATAATCCAGATGCAACTTCCAGTAACCACCAGCCCATTGCTGAGCCGCTGTCCAGTCGGCCGTCAGGGTATAAGAGTCAGCTGTTGAAGCTTTATCCACATCTGTCACCAGTTCGCCATCGGCATTATAAAATTCCTGCCATTTCGATTCAGTTTTCCGGTATTCAGTCACCAGACCTAACTTCAGCTGTGTGGTGGCTTGCCAGTCCAGCATCAGTTCTATCCCACGGATATCCTGATCGCCGTTGATAACAATAGGGATAGCCACACCTGAGTCCGGCGTTTTACTGCTGACCGAACGCTGACGGTTGGTCAGGTCCATATCAAAACCCACCAGTTGTAAGCGCAATTGCTCCCATAAGTCGGCTTTGTAACCCAGTTCGAGGTTTTTCACTTCTTCAGGTGCAAAAGGCCGGATGGACGAACCCGGATCCAAAGAGTCGTAGCCGCCGGATTTATAGCCGGTGGAATAAGACAGGTAGATCATATTATTGTCATTGAACTGATAACGGGAGA
>CBIMJC010000108.1:0-11674 GCA_966244125.1 uncultured Rheinheimera sp. | reverse complement strand
CGCTGACTGTCAATATCCACACACACCACATGATGCCCAACCTCAGCTAAGACTGCGGCCTGCACTAATCCTACGTAACCTATGCCAAATACAGTAACTTTCACTGGTTATCCTTACTTCATTAAATCGCGGATGTTGAATTCTGCCGGTGCACTACACCAAAGCTTGCCGGCATCATGAAGGGCCGACACTTTACCTGACCTGAACCACTCTGAAAGCTATTGTCTTGTTTTCTGTAGCTCTAATGCAACCGCCGCAGGTAATTTCTTTGTGACTAAAGGTAAGTTTGTGGTTACAGCTGAACATTATGTCGTTTTTCCTGCACTGCTCCGGTAGCTCCACCAGGCCTTGATGGGGTGAATACCACAAGGCCAGGTGTACAGAGTCAGACATCAGCGTAAGAAAGGTGAGCGACGCTCTGTTATTTCAAACAACTGAATAGGTCTGTTCAGCGGCTGGCCACCGTCTCTTGAAATAGGTACCCAAGGCAACCTGCCCCGTCCTACAGAGTTTTTAATGGAGAACAAATCAAAGGGGATCGACATATAAAAACCTTTGCTGAAGCTGCCTTCACCATAGTCTGCTGATGACACATTGGTTTTGGTTGCAAAGGCGCCTATGACGATACCGCTGTCAAAACGCTTGGCAAAATCTATAGTCACCCCTTTATCTTTAGCCAGATAACGGCCGATTTTAAAGGTCAGCAGTGTGTCGTCGAGGAATTCAGTCTCTGGCTGCCAATAAATATTGGCATGTCCTGTCAGCACTTTGTAATCGATAAACTTAAACTCTTCTTCGTACGAGCGCTGTTTCACATAGTTTAAATCCACGCCAAAAGCCCAGTTACTGTCAATAGGGCGATGCAACACCTCAGTGCCTATACCCCCATACATAGTCTCAAAGTAACCGGCATAAGCCTGTGCATACCAGTTGCCGCCAACATAGGTGTTGTAATGCAAAAAGGCATTTTCCAGCGTAGTGCGGCTTCGGGTGACATACTCCCGCACATAAGTTCTGACCCGGGGTACAGGCGACTCGTAGGCATCCACCTTGTAGTTAAACTTGTCAAAGTTCTCCAGCAGATTCACCTTCAGGTTAGTATGCCACGCAAGTTCATCGGTAAACACATAACCGCCGCCCGCTAACACCCCAAACTGGTACATGTAGAAGCTCTCGGGCCCGCCAAAACTCTGCAGCCAGAAGGTTTCCAGATTGGTAAAGAAGCCCGTGTTATCCACCCTGAATCGCACATCGTCAGTTTCAGGCTCAGTTGGCGGGTTTACCCTCTCCATTGCATCGCTTACTGTCAGTTTTAATGATTCATAACGCGCCGCAGATTTAAATTGTTCCGCATCCACCACAGTTTCAACCAGAGGCAAGTCACCTTTAACTTCCACTATGCGGTAAGTTTTAATCCTGTCCGGCAAGTTATTCGCCAGTATTCTGCTAACTCTGTCAGTGGCCTCGACATTATCCCGGTAAGAAATCTGATTGCCTTTAACATAAGCGGTATCAGGCCCGAGGTTGTACTGTTTGACAATAAAACCTGCTTCCAGCAATTGCTGGGCAAGTAGCATCTGGGCAGGTTCCTGTTCAATCATAGTGCTGGCTGGCGGCACAGGACGAGGCGCTGGCCCTACTTTAATTTGCGACACTGTATTGAGATTAAATTTGTAAGAGGCACCAAAACCCAGCGTATTGCCTCTTTGATAGTTCAGGGTTAAATCCAAATTCTCACTGAGGTTGTAATTCAGTGCGGCATTCCAGGCACTGTCCACCGGCAACACACCGGCTATATCAGTTTTGTAATTGTTGCCATCGTATTCCAGCTTGATGCGCAGCGGAGTCCAGGGGGTCTGATACTCTATGCCACCATACAAGGACGCAGGACCACGGAAAAAGCTTTTGTATTCCACCTGACCGCCTTGTCCTTCAAAGCCTCCTGGTCTGTCACAAAAGCTGTCTTTAAGTTCACAAAACGGATTGGTGATATTGCCGCGACGGCCCAGATAACCCCAGCCCATGCCCAGATGAACATCAACAGGCCCTATCCTTTTACTGGCGGCAATAAATTCACTTTCAAACACACCTGTACCACCAAAGTCACGGATACCAGCGCTGATTTGAGGTAAAAAGTCTGACTCACGCCACAACAGCACTTTGGCATCTATGCCTTTGTCTTTTAAGGTCTGATCGCCACTAAAACCTGGATCGTCACTATAAAGCACAGTACGGATGTCAGTGTACCGTACTGTGGTTTCCAGCCAGGGAAACAACTGCAAAGACAAACTCCAGTATCTGTAGTCATCACTGTCTCTGTAGTTGGCAGAAAAATCGCCCGGAGTTGCCATACGTGCTGTTGGCATCTGAATTAAACCAACCCCACCCTGATTCATTTGAGACACACCATAGAGCGGGCTTTGATGCAGCTCCTGGGCTGCGACCACAGAGGAACATAACAGCACCAGCGGAGTAAACTTCAATCCATAACTCATTACTCTGTCACCCTATGCTGTAAAAACTTAATGATCTGCTGATTGATACCCTGAAAATCCGCCGGCAATGCTGACTCATCCAATGGCACATAGAGCAAGGTGCCGGGCCGTATTTGTGCAACACTTTCATTCCAGACGGCGCGACCTGCTAGTGTGACAGTCAGGGATGGGGATAATAAATACAACTGCGTCTGATCGGCCAGATCACTGAAAGGTAAATCGCGGCTGTAGTCTCTTACTGTTTTGTTGTATTGATGCTGCACTTTCGCCAATCCGGCAAAGCCAACTATCTCCAGCTGTTTGGGCCTTGTTGCCACCCGCAAAATATAGTCGCCATTGTCCAGCTGTTTATTCAGCTCATCCTTAGCGGCAATAGCATCAGGGTCAAGTGTCAAAGCCACAGGAGCGGCCAGCCGTGCCGTACGGATCAGTGCGGTAAAATCGTCTGGTACAGCCTCTTTTCCTTCCAGCCTTCTGATTTCACCAAGCTGCAACAACAGCTCCCTTCTCATCCGCTCAAAACCGTAGTGCCTTAACGGATCATCACGATAAAAGCGCGCGGCTGGCCAATACAGATCCTGCGCCGGCTTGAGCTCTGTCAGCAATTGATCCAGACGGGGACGACTTTTCAGCTGCAATGGCTCTGCAGCTCCTGTATCTACAGTCACCACGTAAGATTGAACATCGGCTCCTATCACTTTAGGACCGTCAGAACCTGCAGCTGCGCCGGTAAAACTGGCTGTTGTAATGAAAGTCAGAACTATCAACTCTTGAATACGCATAAGGGGATATCTGCCTTTTATAGAAGTCGTGCTACACGGCTGACATAAGTCAAAGTTAAACGGGGACCAAAGGGTGCCAGCTGCTGCTCACTTTTTACCAGTACAGGTTTCTCAAGGCTAAACCAGAAATAATTCATGGCTGTACTACCATCGGCAAAAGTCACCTGCTCACTGACCTTACGTGTCGCAAGCTGTTGACCATCCAACTCAAGGATTTCATTCGTGCTCTGCTGATAGTGAAACTGTTGAGGGTAACCACTCTCGTTATTCAGAGCCCAATCAGTCAAACGCTGAAAGTTACCGGGCTGCTGATACAAAGCCTTCAATGGATCCTGTCCGTTGTTTTCAGAGTAAATCAGGTAATAGGCAAAACCATAGGTTTTCACTACCCGGCCATGGTGCAGAGTAAAAGTAGCACGGTCAGACGAGCGCCATTTCTGCCAGCCATCAGCACTGGTGGCCAATACCAGAATCACCTGAGGTTTATCTGCCACTCTGGCATACATCAGGTCATAGGGATAAGCTTTAATTTCAGCAAGGCTAAAGGTTTTGTCTGGGATCTCAGTACAGGCAAAGTCGATCATATCTTTGTAAGTACGCCAGGTGCCGGAACAACCAGTGAGGCCAAAAAACAGAAAAAAGACGATAAAAAACCTGACCACTCCGGCCTCCTGATAAAAAAACCTAGAATACCAGATACAGGATGCAAAAAAAAACCGACTTCCGGCGGCTTTCTACATCACTTAAGCTTAACGAATAGTAGGAGCGTAAGTGAAGCTAACCAGAGCTGTACCAGTAGTTGTTGCTGTAGCAGTGGCTGTGCCAGTACCTGTTACGATTTCTTTCACAACAACTTCTTCACGTGAACCCACACAGACATTGTTTACCAGTGGGTCAGTACCGTTACATTGTGGAACTTTAACTTCAGGAGCTGTGTCACCGTCAGAGTTAGAGATAACAGCAGCAACTACGGCTACACCAACAGCGCCAGCAACCAGAGTTGCAGTTGTTACTTCACCTAAACCCGGAACAACAACAGAACCAGCAGCACTCTCTTCTTGAGCAGATACTGATACTGACGTAGCTAACAACGCAGCTAATAATGCAGTTTTTACCTTGAACATAGCGTTATCCTTTATTAACAGATGCCTTATACTAGTTGAAATTTCCAGCTAAAACAACACTATTTTCCATAGAATTCTCACAGACCTTTACATCTTTATACAGTTTGCAGAATCTCAAATACTCTGGACCACAAAAGTTCAGATTGTTTTTTAAACTGAGCCGACTGCTGCTGCAATAAAGCGCGATCTTTGTTCAACAGCAACATAAACACATCCTGCAGCTGTTGTTCAGTTAAATCCGGGCGGATCAATAACTCTGTTGACTGATAATCAGCAAACAAAGCTTCATATTTATGGCTCCAGCTGGTGCCTATACAAGGAATAGCCTGAGACAAAGCACTGACACAGCCATGAAAACGCGAGCAAATCACTGCCCTGCTTTGTCCTATTAAGGCTTTTACTTTTAATGGATCAGGTTCTGAAATCAGCTCTATGCCTGCAGATTTTCCCTGCAACAATTGGTTGCACAGTTCTAAATCTTTTACGCCTTCATGATTCAGCAGCAAAATATGCATCGCATTTTGTTCGGCGATATCAATAAAACGCCGCAGCACCGACAGATAGTTTTGCCGCCATAACGCATCAGGATTGCGCTCGCTTAACATCTGGTGATTCGGAATAATCATCAGCGTATTAGCTGGCAATTGTGACTCAAGCTGTGCCGGCTGCACCAGATTGGTAAAATCAGGCAACTGGCATAAAGTCCCGGCCGACCCGATAAATGGCTGCAGATAAGCAAAACTGCTCTGGTCTCTGGCGCACACCAAAGCGGCATAACCTAAACTTTCCTTCAGGCGTTTTTGTTCAAGCGGCCTGTTAAAAGGACCAAAAGCCTGAGGTAAAAACACATAAGTTTTGCCTTTGCGATGAAAACGTTCCAGCTCATCCGCCAGATACAACACATTATTTTCCGGCCACTGCGCTCCGTACGCGAAACCACTGGCATCCAGCACCAGATCAATATCAGCTTCAGTAACAATACCGTACTGGTTGATCAGCCAGTTTCTGATCTTTTTAGGTAAAAGATGGCTGTATGCATTAAATTCTATACCCAAAAAACGTAAGCCAGCCTTTTGATAAGCACCGGTTTTAGCGCGCGCTACATAAGGTGAATAAGCATTAGTTTGCAACACCACACGGGCGTCCGGCCGCACCTGTGCCAATTGTTGTAACACGGCATGCAACATCAACTCAGCGCCTTTATTGACAAACTGCACGCCTTTAATTTCGATATACATCTCTTTGATTATCCTTTCACTTCAATTGGCTCAGATCAGATTGCGATTTTAATAAGTCAGACACAATACAAAGAGCTTCAACATCGGGGTTAAAAATCAGAGTACGAAGCCGATCAGCCATTGAACTTTGTTTATCTGCCAGTTCATTCCCAAGCGGGTCAATAATCAGACTGTCAGAGACGAAATAACACTGCACTTCAGTTTCTGTCTGCTGCCGAAACCAGCGCATGGCTTGCTCAAGCTCAGTCTCTGCGAAAACTTCAACCACTATGTTGCCATTCGCTGGCAGTAGACGCCTTAAATACTCAGGAATATAGGATCTGGAAATATCAGCCCCGCCCAGTGAGGGACCACCATTAAGTTCGTTGATCACACCGACCGTTTCAGATAAAGGCAAGCTGATATCTTCAGTAATGACATCAACCCCTACCACACTCAGCTGCACCAAAGCACAGGCTATACGGGCCTGACGCAAAGTATCAGGATGCACCACAGTCGTCACTTCCTCATCGAAGCCGCCCCACTGGGTAGACTCGATTCGTCGCAGCGCAATACGTTCCAGAGCTACGGGCACATAATCCGCCGTCAATCCTGTCTGCTGCAAAAAGGCTTCTGTTTCTGCATCCCATGGCACCAGCGGGTAACGTTCCGAGGGTAACTTGGCGCGTTCTTTTTGCTCGTTCGCTTCAACAAGTTGCTTCAGGCTGGAGACTCCGTCACCAAAAACCGAAGGTGGCCAGCGTTTTACCGCATACAACAAGCGGCCATTGACCATAAAAAGCCTGTGACATACGCCTTTTACCTGTCGCTCTACCAGAACAGACTTAGCCTTTGAAAACTGCAGCGCTTTTTCAAAGGCGACAGCAATGCTGACTTCATCCTTCAGATCAACAGTCACTCCCTCGCCCCGCTCTGAATCCACAGGTTTAATCACCACAGGAAAACCAAGATTTTTGCAGGCCTGTATAGCAGCGGGTAAGCTCTTTACCGCTTTATGAACCGGCACTGCAACACCGGCCGCACTCAAAAGTTTGGCAGTGCAAAGTTTATCTCCGGTTAACTTCATGCCACAGTAGGAGTCATTCTGAGTTGTGCTTGCCCAAAACAAAGCGGCATATTTACCCCAGCCCAGGCGAAAAACGCCTTTTCCCAGATGGCAATAAGGAATGCCCGCTTTATGGGCCCCTTCCAGTAATTTCATTGCAGAAGGTGTGTTGCCGCTGAGACTACTGAACTTAGTGGAAGCTAACTGCTGAAAATAATCCAGACCAGTTTGTTTCAGGCTATTGTGCTTTATGCTCTGTCCGACAAACCAGTTGCACATCTGCAACGCCGCTGAAAAAACTTCTTTAATCAGTTGTACCGCGACCACACCTGTATTGGTCAGATGATACACCAGCTCCAGTTGACCGTTGTCCCCGGACTGCCTGTTGATACTGACCACTTCAGGCGGGTCAAAAACAGGGGTTCTGGTCTGCCTGAAAAACAACAGCGCCATCACAGAAATACAGCGTGCCCATTGATTCAAAGGCTGCGTTTCTGCAGGACTCTGCACCAGGGTGTCAGCTGCGTATTGCTGAGATCCTGCAGTTAAAAAACGAGCAGCCTCTGGATAAACATCACAGATCCAGCGGACAATAGGCTGAAAATCCTGCCCGGTAAAATGAAATGCCACAGTAAATTGCAGTGGAGGAAACACCAAATTTTTTATTGCCTGATTAAACGGCACTCCGGCAGGTTCAGGCAGTTCTTTCACCTTATGCTGGCTTAGTATATTTAGTTGTTGCATCGAAAGCCTTTAATACTCTTTATTCAGACAGGCTGTGGATTTGCCGGAGCAATAACTCATCCGTTTTCTTTTGGGAAAACGCTACTCCACCTTCCGGGTCGGCATAACCGACTGCCATCAACATCACGGGACGCTCATGGTATGCCAGACCGAGTTTTTTCTGCAGTCTGGCTTCACGCTCTTCAATATCAGGCCAGTTGATAGGACAGGTGGATAACCCAAGTGTCTCCAGTGCTAACATCAACTGCATAGCCGCTAATGAAGCGTCGATATAAATTACATGCCGGTCACGTTCAGCCGGGTAACAACTTAAATCACCCACCACCACAATTAAACAAGGGATGTTGTCGGCAAAACCTGTAGTACCCATAGCGCAACGGGCTATTTCTGCCGCATCTGAAGCATTGGACAACAAATCAAAACGGTACGGCTGTCTGTTGCAGGCCGAGGGCGCCAAAGTGGCAATATTCACAGCCTGACGAATTAACGCAGGATCAACAGCTTTTTGCTGATACCAGCGCACTGAGCGGCGGCGCAAAAACAACGCAGATAAATCAGCAAAACTGACCTTTGCGGCAGCTAAGGTTTGATGAGCATAAGGAATACTGGTTGCAACCACAGCAGATTCTTGCGTGCTGTGAAACAAAGCACGGGCTTTGGCAATCACCGCATTATCTTCGACCACAGCAAAGTACTGAGTCAGAACATCGGTAGCCCATTTGAACTCCGCATCACAAAGACTGGCCTGTTCCACAGCTTTTGCATACAAAGCCACAGTTTCGCTGATGTAATCACTGGCAAATACAGCACGGCGCGGCTGCATAATCAGGCCTTTTTCCAAACGATGAATATTACGCCGTATTAAGGCACTACTGCGCCCAACTTGCTTTAACGACCGTTTGTACTGCAGCCGGCCTTGTAATACTGCTTTATGCTCGCGGTCAAACTGGCGGCTGAACAACAAATACCATGCCGATGAGAAAACTGCATTTTTGCTAACAAAACCAATAACAAAAAGTTCGATTAGAGCTATCCCTGACTTCAGCAAAAACCTAAGTTTAGGAGGGATAAATAATTTTAAAAAAGACATATAGCCAAAAACCTGCTGTGATATTCAACATATTGAGCCGAAAAGGCAAATTGCACACAATAGTAACACCTTTACAGCACATCAACCATTAACACAAAATCAGCACAACAAAGCTCCGATATGAAATAAAGTAACGATAATAGCGGTAAATCGACAAAGTTATGTCACATTCGCCACTACCGCGCTTTATAATGGCACCAGTAATTATCATGATATGGATTGATACGCCAATGCAGCATTTAAAAACCGCTCTGGGAAAATGGATAAAGAATACAAAGCTCTATCAACACCGAAAGTTAAATTTATTGCAACAGTTGCAAGCACAAGGCTTGCCCTTACAAGTATTGCCAGCAGTTGAGTGGATGATAAAAAAGGAAGAAAGCTCAGAAATTGAGCAGTTAATTCTACAAATTGAACAGCGTCGCGATGAGTTAGCTGCTGAAACTGGACAAGTCGAAATCTGGTATTCGCCTCGCCCGGGCAGCGCAGGCTTTGATCCAACCCAAATCTACAAACCCGCTCCCGGGGAGGTGAAGTTATTCTCAAAAGCGCAAATTGCGGTTACAGGAAAAGACAAATATTCCGCAGTGATGTTGCACTTACTGGCACAATCTCAACAAGCCCGTTATTTAATTGAGCTGGGCGCTTGTGCAGGTTTATCAGCGGCTTACATGGCTGCCGCCAATACAGTAGTTGCATTATGGACTGTCGAAGGCGCACCAAATCTGGCGGCCATTGCCGAAAAGACACTGCTTCCCTGGAAGGACAAAGCCTGTGTATTTACCGGTCATTTTGACGACGCTATTGATGAACTTGGCCCACGACATCAGAAACTTTGGGATTTTGCCTACATAGATGGTCATCACGAAAAAGTAGCAACGATTCACTACTTTAACCGACTGTTGCCTTATCTGGCACCAAATGCAATGGTCGTCTTTGATGACATCTCCTGGTCTCAGGATATGCGCGATGGTTGGAAAGAACTAGCGAAAAGAACTGAATTTTCTGACGCTATCGATTTTGGCAGTATAGGTGTTTGTCTACTGAAAACGGCATTCAATACACAAGCCCCCCGTCAGTGGGACTTGCAACCTATTCTTGGTAACCACAGAATTGGTAAACCAGCAGGTTGGTAATACTGCGTAAAGCCAAAATATTTCGCAATTCAAAAAAAAACCCGTTATGAAAAACACAGCGGGTTTGAAAATTGGAAATTCTGTTCAAAATAGATTCTATCATGACCAACAACATCTTCCAAGCCATTAATTAGACTGAATAGCTGAACAAGTAAATTCACTTCAATAGGAGATAGATTTACTTTGGTCCCCTAGAAGGGGCTTTATTATCTTGACTCTATATCAGACAAAAGTTGACGTTCCTCATCTTTATAAGGAACTTTATCTTGATGCCTAACATATCGCCTTATTATGTCTTCGTTCACACTCGCTGAATCTATGAAATATCCGCGTTACCAAAAGTTATTGCCCAAGAGCTTTTTATTTAGCAGATACGGAAATTTGCTGAAAAGCCAGATCTCCATCCTGCCCCTCTTACCGCCATCTGTTCCAAAATACTTGCATTCGGTGGCGCCTTTACGACCAAATGCACTAGGTCTATCAGAACATTGCTTTCCACCACTTTGTATTTCTTCATCCCACAGCACACAAAGATACTTCTGTAAAGTTCTTTTCCTACATCAGCTGCTAGGATTTTGTAAATAAACTTCGGCGTCCTAACGGTAAAAGACGTGAGATGCGGATTTATCTCTACTTATGCTATTTACTTACTCTTTTTCTGATTAAAAATACAGCAAGTATCTGGCATTGGTGATGTACGGGCTAGCCTGTTTGAACGATCACCATCTCGTAAGAAGTGGTTTTAGATTGACAAAAAAAAACGGACCTAAAGGCCCGTTTTTAAGAACTAAAATTGACTAATTAGAATAAGTCAGCTTTGTTCTGAACAGCAGAATCGTTAGCTACTGGAGTACGAGTTACAGTAGCTTGTGAAACGTCAGCGTATGCAGAGTTTACAGAAACGTTTTTCGCTGGAACGTTAGTTACGATGCGAACTGAGTACTTAGTAGTCTTGCTCAGGTCATAACCTTTAGCAATTAAAGCATCAACGGCAGTTTTAGCAACGCTTACTACTGAACCAGCTTTAGAAGTACCAGCAGCGATGTTAGAACCAACTACAGTACCGTCTTCAGCCCATACGTCGATAGAGATAGCGCCATCTTTAGAGCCTGAGTTTTGTACGTTCAGGATAGAGCTGAACTTGCCATACTGGTGAACCATGTATGGAACTACAACTGTAGAACCATCTAAAGTCCAAGAACCTAACTTAGCACCATCGATAAACTTAGTAGTACCAGTCACAGCACCGTTAGAAAACGCTGCAGTTGCACTGATAGTGTAATCAGTTTTGTTCAATAATGCAGCAGCAGCTAAGTCATCAGCATCTGTAAAATCTAAGTCTTGACCAGCTTCCAAATCTAATTCGATTACTGGAGCAACAGCATCAGAACATACAAATGTAATAGATGTGGCAGTAACTTCCAGATCTGCTGGAACATGTGTACAACCAGTTACGTCAACACCTGCATCTTCGCTAACCCAAGAGAAATCGCCGCTCAGAACATAAGTGATGTCCGTTAATGTTGCAGAGAAGCCTGCTGGAGTAGTGGCTGTGATACCAACAGTTGCAGAGTCTGTTTTGCTGTTGTCAGAGAAGAACTTACGGTCTTTCTCAACACCAATTTCACCGTTGTAGTTAACTGTAGTTGCTGTATCTTGCGCGTACTGATTAGCGACTACAAAAATATCACGAGTCAGTGTACCAGAAGTATCGATGGCGTCACCGAATGCAGTTTTAGCAGAAACAGTAGCTTTCAGACCATTGTTTGCTAATACTTTTGCAGCATCAAATTGCATTTGGTTAGTAGCTGCACCGCGGGTACCAGTAACGTTCAGTACAACACCAACAGTAGTGTTAGCACCTGAAGTTGCATCAGTCAGGTTAGAAACACGATATGTAATAGTAGAAGCTGTTTCGCTCAGAAGACCTAAAGTAACACCTTTAGCGCCAGCACCAGCTGCAGTCACAATGCTTGTTACTGCTGAACCAGTGATATAAGCATCTTTATTGAAAGTGATA
>CBIMJC010000107.1:0-11932 GCA_966244125.1 uncultured Rheinheimera sp. | reverse complement strand
GAGATGTCTAAAGCCAGCTATAACAAAGAGTTAATTCGCGCTATGAATAAAAAAATTGCGCAAAAAGACTTTAAAGACATCAGCAGTGTGGTGGTGATTAAAGACGGAGCTTTGTTACTGGAACAGTACTTTAATGGCAGCGAGCGATCATCCTTGCATGACCCACGCTCTGTAGGGAAAAGTTTTGCTGCCACTATGCTGGGCATTGCCATCCATGAAGGTTTTATTCAAAACGAACATCAAACACTGAGTGAATTTTACCCGCTGAAACACTTCCAAAACTACTCAGCCCAAAAAGCCAATGTCAGCCTGAAAAGCCTGCTGACTATGACTTCAGGCTTTGCAGGAGATGATTCGGATCCTGCCTCCCAAGGCAATGAAGAAAATATGTATCCAACCTCAGACTGGGTTAAATTCGCGCTGGATTTACCTATGCAAAATCCGGCGTCCTCCACCAAAGAATGGCGCTACTTTACCGCTGGTGTGGTGGTTTTAGGTGACGTTTTGCAGCAAAAAGTACCAGACGGTCTTCAAGCTTATGCCGATAAAAAGCTGTTTGCACCTCTGGGTATCAGCCAATACCAATGGCAATACACGCCACAAAAAGTGGCCAATACGGCCGGTGGTATCCGCTTAAGAGCATTGGATTTTGCCAAATATGGCCAGCTGTATAAAAACGGCGGCCGCTGGGGTAAACAACAAATTATTCCGGCTGACTGGGTCAAAGCGAGTTTAGCTAAGCAGGTGAGCAGAACAACAGAAAAGCATACTGGCCATTATGGTTATTTATTCTGGAACGATACCATCCAGTCCGGCCAGCAGTCTTTTGAAGTGGCTTATGCCAGCGGTAATGGTGGCAATAAGATCTATATTTTTAAAGACCTTCCGCTGGTGATTGTGATCACAGCCAAAGCCTACAACAAAGCTTATGCTCATCCCCAGGTAGCGCAGATGGTAAGCAACTACCTTTTGCCAGCAATTCTGAATCAGGCTTCTGGTGGCGGATAAGCCGCCAGAAACTCCTGATGCATCTTTTCTCTGCGTTGATTGATCTCGTCAATCAGTTGATAAAACTCTGGCCGCTCTTTTAGTGCCGCAAACCAGGGCGACAGCGCTAAATATTCACTATTCAGGTAACCCAGCTGCACTGCTTTTTGCAGATAACCCAGTGCAGCCTTCTGGTCTTTGCCAGTCCATAAAGCAATCAAAGACGCCTCAATATAGTTAATGGGCCAACTGTCACCACGCTCAACTGTCTCTTCAATGCTGCTTAACCTTTTGGCAGCCTCTTGTGCTGTCAGCTGGTTGTTTAAAATCTGCACCAGGCTATTCGGATAAGAGGCAGCAGTGCTCAGCTCTGCCGCAGCTTTAAACCAGGGCAAAGCCTGTTCTTTTCCCTCTAAAAGCCAGACCAACTCAGCATAATAAGCAAATACCTCGGGGCGTTTAATGTCCCGTTTCAGTACTTTTTCAAACTCAGTTTTCGCTTCAGTCAAACGGCCCTGAAAATACAAAAAGCGTGGATAAGCTTCGTTGATAAAGACATTGTCCGGATAAAGTACAAACAATTCCTGATAGTGAAGTTGTGCTTTGGAACTGAAATTCAGCAGCTCCAGAATGCGGCTGATCTGCAAATCGGCCATATGATTGTCGCTCTGCAGCTGTTTAGCTTTGAGCGTTAATTCATAAGCCTGAATAAGCTCACCTTTGGTTTCAAGCAAGTGAGCTGCCGAACCCATACTGGCATAATTTTGTGGGTCCAGTTGTATCGACTGCTGGTAGGCCGCCAATGCATGCTCCAGATTGCCAAGACAGTCCCAGGCATAAGCAAGCGCGGCCTGCGCTTTACTTTTCTCTTTGTCGGTGCCATTCAGTGACACTGCTTGCTGCGCATAATCTTTTGCTTGCTCAGCAAGGGCAGCAGGCTGATTGTATCTGCACACCGACTTGCTCAGCGCTAAACTCAGGCCAACTAAGGCAGCCTGCTGATCAGAGTCAAGCTGCAGTGCCTGCTGAAATAACTCTATGGCTCTGTTGGTATTGTCGCCCTGCCCTGTACTGAAATAATAATGTCCACGTTCGATCAGCAGTTCAACCGGATTAGCGGCCTGAACTGCCGTAGGCAGGGTGGCTGTATCTGAAACTGGTGTTTCTTTACTCAGTTGCCAATAAAGCGCTGCCGCAATGCTCAATACCACCACGACAACAGGCACCCGGATCGAAAATCTTTTTGGCTGCACTGCTGATGGCTCTGTGGGTTTTACCAATAAACGATAACCCCGGCCACGCACCGACTCTATATATTTTGGCTGCTTAGGATCGTCGTCTAACGCCTTACGTAATAAGGTAATACGTTGCGTAATGGTCTCGCTGCTTACAATAGTATTTTTCCAGACAGCTGCTGTTATTTGCTCTACGGTGCAGACTTGTCCGGCATGCTCAATCAAATACATCAGGAGTTCGAAGGAGAGCTTGGGCAACTCTATCTGTTGCTTATCTGAACCCAGCACGCGATACACTTTGTATTGATCGGGTTCGACTATTAAATCCAGTAATTCCAATTGTCGCATCTGCTATCCAAAGTTGCGGCCTTAAAGCCTGATCAGCTGTTTGTTCACCTATAGCTGCACTATAAGCCTTAGGCCACGCAGAGAAAACGGCTCAGGCCCTGTGGTTGTATGACTTTGGTTCACCGCCCTTAAAGTGACAGAATTAACTCAATATTAATCAAATAGTTAAACGACGTCTTCAGCCAGAACAAAATTTCATCGCTCAGATTTAACTCAAGTTTCCACTGCTTCAGCAGATATATAAGTATCAGCTTTCACTGCTAAGGAGTTAGAAATGAACGAAGCCAGCCGCTTACAAAGAATGCGTGAACTTGGAGTACGTCTTCAGGAACTGCGTTTGCTGCCTTCGCATTCAGTCAACTCTTATGCCGGAGCAGCGCTGAACTTTTTGTTCCAGAACTATCAAATTGAAAAACCAGCAGGCGCACCTTTGGATGTGACTTTACGTGCTTTGGCGACGGGCCTTGCGGTAAGACACAATATGAGAACCCGGCCTGATCCGGACAAAGTGATCGACTTTTTCTGCCGCCATTATCAGGTGCATTAAATTCTATTGCCGTAAAAGCTGCTGAAAAGCAGCTTTTTGCGTTATATCTCAAGCTTTTGGCTAGTATTTACTGCAAACAAATCCTCTAGACTGCCCATTATGTTTTATCTGCAGGGTTGTTCTGATGCGAAACAAGCTGGATTGGTTTCGTCATGCTTTTGCTTATGAATGTGGCGCTATAGTTCTGAGAACTTTATGCACTCTGGCCACAGCCGATACGGCTCTTGGCAGCGCATCCGCGTTTTCACTATTGAGCTCCTGTACTGTATTTTTGCTGACCTTAACTCACACCAAAGTTTTTGATTATTTTTTATGGCGTTCTACCGGCTCTTTAGTCAAAGCAGGCAAAGTACGGCTTTTGCATTGTGTCAGTTATGAACTGGCAGGGGCGGCAATCAGCATTCCTTTAACCTTATGGCTGCTGGACTTTAATCTGGCTCAGGCCTTATGGCGTGAAGCCTTGATCTTTGTCGTGTTTTTGTTGTACACCTACCTGTATAACTATGGTTACGATCGTTTATTTCCGGTAACCCATGCCAAAACTTATTCTCAAAATAATTGATGTTGCAGCGCGGCGACAAATGAATGAGTCCCCAAACAAAGCGGCAACTTCAAGTATGATGAGAATATCGATCCGCGCTTATAGCCCTGAACCTCAAAGCCACAGCCATGATCACCATCAACTGGTGTTGCCTCTGTCTGGCCGGCTCAATTTGCTGATTAATCAGCAACAATTTCAGGTCGGTACTGCAGAATGTCTGGTGATCCCAGCAGGCACTGAACACGGCTTTTCTGCCGCTGAACAATGCCGTTTTTTAGTGGTAGATTTAACCCATTTACCCGCCCATTTGCTGCAGTTAACTCAACCAGTGTTTCAGCTGTCCGACCGGATGCAGCCGTACTTATTGGTATTGGAAACGTTGTTAGTAGAGCAGGATCAGCAATTGTTGCCTGCAGCACAGCAATTTTTTCTGCAGTTGCTGGACGCTGAACAACCAGCACCAGCAGTGGATAAAAGGTTACGTCTGGCAATTCTCTACATGCAGGAGCATCTGGCAGAAGAGTTAGATTTAGTGAAGCTAGCCAGTAAAGCCAGCCTGAGTTTAAGTCAGTTTAAGCAGTTGTTTCGTCAACAGCTGGGCCAAAGCCCGGGTCAGTATTTAACCAGGTTACGCATGCAGCACAGCCGCACTTTAGTGCTGTTTTCCAACTTATCAGTGCAGCAAATAGCACTGGAATGCGGCTATCAATCGGCTTCTGCCTTTAGTGCACGTTTTTCGCAGTTTTTTGGGCAAAGCCCACAGCAGTTCAGAGGACAGCAGTAAAGAGATTCTGCTAAAGCTTAATCAGCTCTATAGCCCCACGTTTTTGCATAGTGACATAAAGTAAGGTCGGGTCTTTTTGCGAAAAAGTGACGTTAGTCGGAAACTCACCTTTTAACCGGTATTCTTTTAGCAATTTGCCATCAGGGCTGACTTTGGCAACCACACCTTTGCCATAACGGGCTATGTATAAATTGCCTTTGGCATCGGTACGCATGCCGTCTAAACCAAAATCCGGGAACTGGATCAGTAGTCTTTTATTGCTGGCGTTTAGTTTTTTATCCAGATCGTACAGCCAGACCTTACGCTGCGCGCTTTCATTGACATAAAGTTTGGTTTGATCCGGGCTGATTTCTACGCCATTGGTGGTGCCCATGTCTTTTTCAACCAGACTGGAGCTGCCGTCTGTATCAATACGCCATAACTGGCCTTTGCTGTTTTTCCAATCCGGATCGCTGGCAAAAATAACGCCATTGGCTGCTATGGTTAAATCGTTGGGCTGAAACATCAAGGGCTGATGGGCATGCAGTTGCAGCTGTTTGCCGTCATAAGACCAGATATTGTGACCGGTATAATCGGCTATATACATTTGGCCTTTCTGGTCAAACCGAATGCCATTGCCAATGCTGCCTTTGGGTAAAGTCAGGGCCAAACTGACCTCACCCTGGGGGC
This sequence comes from uncultured Rheinheimera sp., assembly GCA_966244125.1. Classification (GTDB taxonomy): domain Bacteria; phylum Pseudomonadota; class Gammaproteobacteria; order Enterobacterales; family Alteromonadaceae; genus Pararheinheimera. Next base: position 6,821 of record CBIMJC010000107.1, on the reverse strand, counting down.
TGACTTTGCCAATAGTACCTTCGACACCATAGTTCACTGCATATAAATTGCCGTCTTTGTCTGTCGCCGGGCCTTCAATAGTGGCATGAAAAACGCCGTCCGGCACAAAGTCGGTGCTGTCGGGCAGCGTTGTGGCCTGAGCGGTCAAACCAGAAAGAGACAACAATAAAATCAGTGATTTATGCTTCATTCGTTTTATCCTTTACTGTTTAAGCGGGCTGAATTCCCTGGCTAAACCTCAACAACTGTGCCGGGTCGTAACGGCCTTTGAGCTGCTGCAGTTTTTCATAGTGATTGCCATAATAAGCCTCAGACCAGTTTTTAATCAAAGCATCGGTGTAATTTAAATAGGCACCACCTGTACTATAAGCTTGCATCACAGTACGCATATGATTCACCCACAAGGCGGCACGTTTTAATTCCGCCTCTGAACTGCCAACAGGGCGGCTGACCAGATACTGAGCACTAAAGACGGCTTCTCTGTGCGCAAAAGCCGTGTGATCGGCAGGCACTGAGCTGATAGCGCCCCCCATCAGGGTCAATAAAATACCACCGGATAAACCTTGTTGCTGGCGTTGTTGTACCTGGCCTAATAAAGCTTCTAATCCGGCTCTGCTGATGGCTTGATTAAAAAAGTCGGAGCTGCCGGCCATAGCCACCCGTTTCAGTTTGGCCTGCTCTGACTGATGCGGTAATTTGCACTCCGGCATCTCTAAACCAGCGCAGTCGGTCAGCATATATTCGCGGTAATTATGCAGCACCACATCCTGCTCTACAGGTTGCACCGGCAAACGCCTTAACCAATTTACCCACTGTTGCTGCAATAATTTAATCTGGCCTAAACTGGTCACCCGAATTTGCAATTGCGGTTCATGATCTGGTTCGCCACTCCACCATAAAGCCGCCTGAGACCATAAAGCTTCAGGCAACTGACGGCTCCAGTGTTGCCATAAATTCAGCACGGGCAAAGCGTCTTTTAACGCAAAATAGGCATGACAACTTAAAATATCGGCCGTGGCAAAGGTTTGAAACTTCAGCCGGGTGACTATGCCAAACTGACCACCACCGCCGCCTCGTAAACCCCAGAATAAATCCGCGTTTTGCTGCTCATTACAACGCAGCACCTCAGCATCTACAGTCACAACTTCGGCTTCCAGCAAAGCATCACAAGTCAAACCATACAAGCGGTCTGCAATACCAAACCCCCCACCCAAAGTTAAACCGGCAATACCTACACCCACACAACTGCCACCCGGAATAGAACGGCCTTTTTGACTCAACTGATCATAGATATCACCCAGCTTAGCCCCAGCCCCTATCCAGGCCGTATCGTCTTCAGCTTCATGCTGAATATCCGCCATTAACGCCAAATCCAACAAAATGCCTTTGGTGCTCGAGTAACCGGCATAGTTATGACCGCCACTGCGGCCTGTGACAGGCAATTGAAACCAGCGGGCAAAAGCTAAAATCTGCTGCACATCGGCGGTAGTAGCACAACGGGCTATCACAGCAGGAATAATGCTGTCATAGCGGGAATTGGCGGCTTTATAAAATCGGCTAAAACCAGCATCCGAAGGGAACAATAACTGACCGGAAAAACCGGCTTTTAGCTGCTGCCAGTCTCTGGTTTCAGGCAAAGAGTTAGGCGGGCTAAACTGGCAGCCGGCTAGCGTAGTTACAGCGGCAACGCTGCTTAAAGTTAAAAAATAACGTCTGTCCAAAATGAAATCTTTTTAAAATAACAACCGCAGGCAAAGTAGCATAAATTGGCGTGATCTTGTTGTGGCTGAGTTAAAATGCTAAACAAAGGGGGATATTTAACAAGCAGTTCTGAGGCCATAACCTCAGAAAGTATAAAATCTATAAGCAGTTCCAGTACTCCATCAACTCCTATTTTCACAGAATGGCTAAGCTTGGCTTCTGAACACTTCTGCTCAGATCGTGGACAAAAACGACAACCAAAGTTATCATAAAAGATAACAAGGTAGGAATTACCTATGAGTTGGAAAATTGATTTTTATGCTGGGGTAGAAGAACAGATCCTCGACATGCCAGCCAAAATTCAGGCAAGGATGATTAAGCTATTAGAGTTAATGGAAAAACATGGAGCAAATCTGGGCCCACCACATACGGAATCTATGGGTAATGGTTTATTTGAAATACGGGCTAAAGCCCAGGAAGGCATTGGGCGCGGGTTATTTTGTTACTTAAAAGGCAAGCATATCTATGTGTTGCATGCCTTTGTAAAAAAGTCTCAAAAAACACCTAAAAATGAGCTGGAACTTGCTCGCGAACGACAAAAAGAGGTTCAAGATTTATGAGTCTGCAAAAACTAAAACAACGTGCTTTAGATAATCCTGAAGTGAAAGCTGAATACGAGCAGTTGGAGGCTGAATTTAACTTTATCGATCAACTCCTCTCCATGCGCACTAAAGCCGGGCTCACGCAAGAACAGGTTGCACAAAGGATGCAGACACAAAAAAGCAATATCAGCCGCTTAGAAAAAGGTAACTCCAACCCCAGCTGGTCTACACTGGTGAAATATGCCCACGCCTGTGGTTTTGAGCTTTCGATTAAGTCGCATAAGATCTGAGTTTTCCAAGAATATTTTACATCACCCGGCGCAATCGGTATCTGATTGCCATGCATCATCACCATAGGATTAATTGATTGAGTGGCAAGACTAAGCCACGGGATCATTGCTTTAAAAATACACTGCGGAACAGGGCTCAACACTTGAGTCTGAGCGGGTCGGGATAAACCCGTCCCCTACAATTTCTTATCCACTTTTAGGAAAATTTAAGCCGGTGATCACCACAAATTAGCCCGTAGAAACCACAAGTCTGAAACAACACACCCACCAATTTCCCCTTGCTGCCTGAAAAAAAGCTGTTTATGCTGGCCACACTTAGCTTGTCGGAGTGCTGCACAAACCTGGTTTGTCAGCTGAGACCGCCCTTGGGCGGAATCCGTGGAACCTGAACAGGATAATACCTGCGGAGGGAAACAAGAGCGCAAACAGCGGCGGTGATCCGTCTGCCTGTTGGCGCACTCATTCGGCTCATCTGTTGATGGCTGTCCACGCTTTTCCCAAGCTCTGTTGAAAATTAACTATTTAATTATTTCACCGGAGTTTATATGTCAGAAAATCAAAACCGTCGCGCCAGCCGCGCTGCTGCCGAGCAATTTATTCAGCAGTTTCAGGGCCAGCCTTATCCCGCCAGCCGCAAGGTCTATATCGAAGGCGACTTGCCCGGTGTAAAAGTCGGTATGCGTGAAATTGAACTGCAGCCGAGTTTAATTGGTGGCAGCAAAGATAATCCGTTATTTCAGCCCAATGCACCGGTTCGGGTCTACGACACGTCAGGTCCTTATTCCTGCCCTGATGCTCAAATTGATATACGTAAAGGTTTGCCCGCCCTTCGTACCGACTGGATCAAAGAGCGTGGCGATACGGAGCTGGTGACAGACTTTGGTTCTGTCTACAGCAAAAAGCAGTGGCTGGATGAAAGCCTGCAAAGCTTAAGATTCGAGGCTTTAACAGAAAAACGCAAAGCCAAAGCTGGTGTGGCAGTGACACAGTTGGCTTACGCCCGTCGTGGCATTATTACGCCGGAAATGGAATACGTAGCCATTCGGGAAAACTTAAGCCGGGCTAATCTGGCTGCAACTACTGAAGCCCGAACTCAGCATAGAACCCAGCATCAGGGCCAGAGTTTTGGTGCTCACTTACCTAAGCAAATTAGCGCTGAATTTGTCCGGCAGGAAATAGCAGCTGGCCGCGCCATTTTGCCTGCCAATATCAATCACCCTGAAATTGAACCTATGATTATTGGCCGTAACTTTCTGGTGAAGGTGAACGCTAATATCGGCAATTCAGCCGTTAGTTCGTCCATCGAAGAAGAAGTGGAAAAGCTGCTATGGGCCACCCGTTGGGGCGCTGATACTGTGATGGATTTATCCACCGGCCGTTATATTCATCAAACCCGCGAATGGATTATCCGCAACAGCCCAGTGCCTATTGGCACTGTGCCTTTGTATCAGGCACTGGAAAAAGTAGGTGGTATAGCCGAAGACTTAAGCTGGGAATTATTCCGCGACACCTTAATTGAGCAGGCCGAACAAGGGGTGGATTATTTTACTATTCACGCCGGAATACGCTTAGCTTATGTGCCCATGACAGCCAAACGCCTGACTGGCATAGTGTCGCGTGGCGGTTCTATTATGGCCAAATGGTGTCTGGCGCATCACAAAGAAAACTTTTTATATCAACACTTTGATGATATCTGCGACATTATGCGCGCTTACGATATCAGCTTTAGTTTGGGTGATGGTCTGCGCCCCGGTTCTATTGCCGATGCTAATGACGAAGCTCAGTTTGCCGAGCTGAAAACCTTAGGCGAACTGACACACCGCGCCTGGGCTAAAGATGTGCAGGTGATGGTGGAAGGCCCTGGCCATGTGCCTATGCAGCTTATTCGTGAAAATATGCAGTTGCAGCTGGAATACTGCGCCGAAGCGCCTTTTTATACTTTAGGCCCACTCACCACAGATATAGCGCCGGGTTACGATCATCTGACCTCAGCCATTGGCGCGGCTCAGATTGGCTGGTATGGCTGCGCTATGCTTTGTTATGTCACGCCCAAAGAGCATTTAGGGTTACCTGATAAAAACGATGTCAAAGAAGGTTTAATTGCCTACAAAATTGCCGCCCACGCTGCCGATTTAGCCAAAGGCCATCCCGGTGCACAAATTCGGGATGATGCTTTATCCAAAGCCCGTTTTGAGTTTCGTTGGCAGGATCAGTTTAATTTAAGTTTAGACCCGGAACGCGCCCGCTCTTACCACGATCAAACCCTGCCCCAGGAATCCGGCAAAGTGGCGCACTTTTGTTCTATGTGTGGCCCTAAGTTTTGTTCAATGAAAATTAGTCAGGATGTGCGCGACTATGCCGCCAGTATTGAAGTAAAGCAGCTGGATACTGAACAACAGCAGGCAGAAATGCAGAAAAAGGCGCAGCAGTTCCGCGCATCTGGTGCAGAGCTATATCACGGCACAGATACCAAGCTGGAGGAACCTCAGCTATGAGCCCAACGCTGCTGATTCTGGGCGGCGGTTTAATGGGTCGTTTATGCGCTTTGGCTTTGTCCGAACCCGGACTCAGGCCCAGGCCAGCCCATATCCGCCTGCTGGAAAAAGGGAGTTTTAGCCCTTCCCAGGAGCTGTATCAAGCCAAAGCTGCTTTTGCCGCTGCTGCTATGTTATCGCCTTTGGCTGAATCTGTGCTGTTGGAGCAGGATTTAGTCGAAATGGCGTATCGCAGCATGCAGCTGTGGCAACAGCTGCAACAACAAATGCCGGATTTTGGCCTGCAACACCAAGGGGCTTTGCTGCTGGCCCACCCACAGCAACAGCATTTGTTAGTGCATTTGGTCAGTCAAATTAAAACCCAGCCAGACTATCAGCCTAAATGGCTGACTAAAACCGAACTCTTAGAGCTGGAACCTTCGTTAGCTGGGCGTTTTCAGCATTGTTGTTATTTGCCGGGTGAAGGCCAGCTGGATAATCAGGCTTTTTTACAGCATTCCTTGCAATTGTTACAGCAAAGAGGAGTGTCGCTGGAAGCACAGTCCACAGCTGAATTTCGGGGCGACGAGCTTTGGTGCAATGGCAAGTTAGAAGCCGCAGATCTGGTGATTGATTGCCGTGGTTTAGGTGCGTCCACTGAATTGCCTCAATTAAGGGCTGTGCGGGGAGAAGTGCTAAGAGTCAAAGCACCAGCAGTACAACTAAGCCGCCCTGTACGGTTATTCCATCCCCGTTATGCGCTTTATATAGCGCCCAAGGGCAAAGGTATTTTTGTGGTGGGCGCTACAGAGCTGGAATCGGCCGATCAATCCGGTCCTTCAGTACGTTCGACGCTGGAACTGTTATCGGCTTTGTATTCAGTAGACCCTGCTTTTGCTGAGGCGGAAATTTTAACTGTACAAGCTTCGGCCCGCCCTGCTTTGCCGGATAACAGACCTGTTATTACCCAAAAGCCCGGCCAGATTAGTGTCAATGGTTTATACCGCCACGGTTATTTATTGGGCCCGGCTTTAGCTGAACAAGTGGCCCAGCTGGCGTTGCTACAGCTTAGTGAAGCTAAGGAGCTGTGTTATGGCTGAAGTGACTGATACCACAGTGAATATCTGGCTAAATGGCAAAACCGAAAGCTTACACTCCAACCAATTAACCGAGCTGTTAGCCCGCTTTAAAGCCCCTTTTGCTGTGGCTTTAAATGGCCGTTTTATTGCTGCCACTCAGTATCCAAACATAGTGCTTCAAGCCGGTGATCAGTTGGATATTGTCAGCCCTATAGCCGGAGGTTAAGCATGCCAACCGAATTTAACATTTACGGCCAAACCCTTCGCAGCAGGCTGATTTTAGGCAGCGCCTTGTATCCAAACCCGGCTTTAATGCAACAGGCTCTGCAACAAAGTGGCTGCGAGGCTGTGACTTTAAGCCTGCGCCGCCAGGCCCCGGAACAACAAGGCGGTGAGCAGTTTTGGCAACTGATCCGCGAGTTAAACTTAAAGCTATTGCCCAATACAGCTGGTTGCCATTCAGTGCAACAAGCTGTGACTTTGGCGCAGATGTCGCGCGAAATTTTTAACACGAATTGGGTAAAACTGGAGCTGATAGGTGATGACTACAACCTGCAACCCGAGCCTATGTTATTGCTGCAAGCGGCCGAACAACTGCTGGCGGACGATTTTGAGGTTTTGCCTTATTGCACTGACGATTTGGGGCGGCGCTCGCATAGCGGGTCGCGACTGCGG
>CBIMJC010000106.1:0-12057 GCA_966244125.1 uncultured Rheinheimera sp. | reverse complement strand
GTTTTAAATTTATGAAAGTAAGGATTACTCATGAACACTTATAAGTACAAGTTGTTGGCTTTGGCAGTGGTTTCAGCCTTGGGCCTGGCTGCCTGTGGTGGTGATGATGACCCGGAAGTTGTTGTGCCACCACCACCGCCACCAGTAGTTGTAGCTCCTACAACTCCGGCACCTTTAGCCTTTGTGGTGACAGGTGGTATCACCAACGCCAGCACAGGTAATGTGATTACCTTTACTAACGCAACGGCTGGTACTGTAACTTTAAGTTTCAAAGAAGGTGATGCTGCTTCTGCTAACGTGGTGGATCTGAGTGGTGCTGCAATTACATCCTTAACCACCATAGATGGTAGCTTTGCATTCCGCCTGAAGTCTGGTGCTACACCAACCAACTTCAGCGTGGTCGTCAGCGCTCCGGGCTATCTGACGAAAAGCTACATTTTAGATTTAAGCGATACAACCCAGCCAATCAGCACATTATTTGAACTGGTTGCTACAAATGCTGCAGGCGTGGTAGCTGCTACTCAGGCCACAGCAGTGACCGCTGGTACAGTAGCTACGGAAGTCACAGCTGAGGCTTCAGCAAATAGTACCTCAGCTGGTGTGACTATCCCTGCCGGTACTGTGCTGCAAAATGCTGCTGGTGCTGCAGTTGCTGGTACACAAGTTAATCTGAATATTGCAACTGCTGCCCAAACCGGCACTGGTGCAACTTTGTCTGAAATTATCCCTCAGGGTTTAAACCTAAGCACTGACAATCTGGTGCGTGTGCCAGTGGCTGGTGCCAGTGTGACTATGACTGATAATCAGGGCAATAAAGTCAAGAAGTTCTCTTCACCTATCAATGTCAGCCTGAATGTTCCGGCTGGTAGTGGTGTAGATGAAGGCGATGTGGTGTCTATCAGTTCATATGATGAAGATACAGGTGTTTGGACCCGTGATGAATTCAGTGCTACTCTGGGTGCTCTGAATACCACTACCAACACTTACCCTGCATCTTTCCAGACAAGCCATTTAACCTTCTTTGGTGCTGGCCGTAGAGAAACAGTATGTCCTGTGGCAATGACTTACAATGTTACAGGTGCAGCAGTGCCTACAGGCGGGTTAAGCATTTATATCGAAAGCTCTGATGCTATCGCAGCAGGTGGTATTGCCGCAGGTGTTACTTCTGGTACATTGTTTGGCGCTGCAACTGTAGCCCGTTTTGGTATTTATAATAACGCAGCAGCCCGGGTGATGATTACTGCCCGTAATGACAAGTCAGTGGTTTGGTATGATTCACAAACTGAAGTGTCAATTTGCGGAGCAATTCCGTTAGTGTTGACAAACCCAAATGCTACCCCTGTGAATGAAGACTTTAACGTGAACCTGGTGTGCAGTAACGACACCACAGTGACTAAAGCATTGACTGGCGCATTGGTTAGCTACGGTTTAGCTGGCAAAGCTAAAGTGAAAGCCAATGACAACAATGACGGCAGTTACAGTCTGACAGGTTTGGTGCAGGGCAGCAGTTACGAAGTGAAAGTGCAGCCTGTTGGTGTTACAGGTGCTGCTACTACTAACTTTACTGTTACAGCGAATGGCGCTGAAGAAACCGGCACTATCAATATTGCGTGTCAAACAGCAACTGGCGCGGGTTAAGCCTTTCTCAGCGTTGGTTTGATGGCAGGGCGGCTTAAACGCTGCCCTTTTCTTATGTCTCAAAAAATTGATTATTAGACGCTGTAATTGCGCTATTGGTCGCAATATTTTGGCGATATTGGTTCTAAGTTAAAGCTGGATAATCCAATAAAATCGGTTTACCATCGAATTGAATTTATACAAATAAAACAAGGATCTGTTGTAATGCGACCGAATTTTTTACTTCTGTCCGGCCAGCATGCGAACAACCAGATCCAGTTCTGGCGCTAATCGGTTGAAGTACATTTAATGAAAAAAATAATTCTGTGTTTACTCGCAACTGCCGTTCATTCTGCTGTTTATGCCGATGTTGATAATGATCTGAACTTTCAGGGGTTCTCAGGTTTATTTAACGTGCCAACCGGCGATTCGCTGGACTATGGTGAGTTTCATCTGCTAAAAAGTACCTTAGCTGATAGCCTTGATGGCAGATTTGGCGACAAAGGTACTTTGTATACAAAAGGGTCAGTGTATTCAGTCAGTGCCAGCCCCTTTCCTGGCCTGGAAGTTGGGATGCGCAATATAGGCAGTGGCATTCAGCAAGGCTCCGACTTATCTGCAAATTTAAAATATTCTCCTACTTTTATCCCTAAAGAATGGTTTAGCCTGGCTGTAGGCTTGCAGGACATTGGTGGTAGCACTAATGATCTTGACGCAAGTTTTATTGCGATTTCAAAAGAGTGGGGCGATTTTCGTTTTACCGCAGGCGCAGGTAAACAAAAGGAGAAAAAGCCAGGTCTGGTTGCTCCGCGCTACGACGGTGGTTTTTACGGCATTGAGTATCAGCCTTTTGAATGGGGCGCTTTAATGGCCGAACATGATGGTGTTAATGCCACTTATGGCCTGAAGCTTAAAACCCCGCTTAACTGGCTGGACAATGAAGGTCAGTTTTATGCCACGCTGGCCGCAAAACATGATTTTGAAGACGGCCCGGCTGACAATAAATATTTTGCCATTGGCTATCGCGGCACCTTATTCAGCACCATCGAAAACAAACTGGGTGGCAAAAAGCAAAAAGAAGGTCAGATAGCAAAAGTTTTAGACTGGCTTTTTGTCGATAGCAGCTATGCCGAATATCAGGCGATAGATATTGGCCTGAGCAAATACCAACATGTCAACGACAAAGTAGTAACTCAGTTAGGCACTATTAAAAACCGTTTGGTTAAACAAGGCTTTGAGCGCATCTGGTTAGGGCTGGACGGCGACACCTTATTAATACGTTTCGAAAACTCCGTCTTTAACCGCAATGACATAGACGCCATAGGTGTTGCGCTTGGCATTGTGGCGCAAATGGCGCCGGAAAAAATTAAAACGCTTGACTTAACTTTGTCAAAGTATGGTGTTCCTACCTTCAGATTCAGTGCCGAACAGCAACAAGTGCTGGCCTTTTATGAAGGCAAACTCGACAGTTTTAAAACCACAGCAAAACAAGCAGAACAACAGCAAATAGGCGATATGTTATGGGTGGGCGGCAGTCAGTCGCCATTTTGGACACCACGTATCAGCTTTAGTCCGCAAGTCCGTAATTTTGTCGGTACCGAAATGGGCGTTTATGACTATTCGCTGGCGCTTCGCACTAACCTGACTTTACCAATGTGGCAAGGTGGTGAGTTAGTAGTGGATCACGACACCAATATAGACGACTCCGAAGACTTTGAGTTTGGCCGTCCTTTTGGCCGTTACCGTTATAACGACGGCATTAAAAACCTGTTTTTACGCCAGACTTTCCAACTGCCTTTTAATATTTACTCTTCTGTGGCCGTAGGGCGCAGTAACGAAATGTATCAGGAAGAACACGACTTAGTAGCAGTCGAAAGCAGCTGGCAAAGCCCGGATGGCAACCACAGGCTGAGCGCTTATGGTGCTTATATGGAATACACCGAATTCCGTGGTAACTATCGCGAAATTTATACAGGTGAATACCGTTATTATCTGGAATCACTGGATGTTTCACTGGCCATTGAAGCTGGCCAGTTCTGGCGTGAGGACCGTGGTGCTAAAGCCAGTGCCACCTTTAACTTTGGCGACACTCAGCTGAGCGTCTTTGTGCAGGACACCGACGTGCAAATGTTGGGCATAGGTATTTCAATACCATTAACACCACGCCGGGATATGCGCCCGGCCGCAGTGCAATTAAAAGGTAATGACAGTTGGAACTACAGTCTGTCAACACGTACTGATGTTGAAGGCCGTAACCCTCTGGCTCCTATGCAGGCTTATCGCCCCGGTTATTTGCGCCATCTGGACAACACTTACTTTAATAACGACCGTTTAACTTTAAGTTATGTACGCGCCAATATGTTGCGCCTACGCACAGCCTTTTCAGAATTAGCCCGGTAGTCATTTATGAAACAACTTTTAATAGCTCTTAGTTTAATCAGCCTGTGTGCATGCACAGTAGTGCCTGGCACTCATATTGCCGAAGATAAATCGCCCAGCAGCCTGGTGGGGGACGAACCTATAGTAGAGCCCAATGTGATCCTGATCACACCAAGCCTGATGCGGGAAATAGCCGCCAACCAGCCAGTGCGTGAACTGGACAAGTTCTTTACTGAACATGGTGAAATAGACGGCGACTACCGCTACAAAATTGGTGTGGGTGATGTGCTGACTGTGACAGTATGGGAACACCCTGAACTGACCATTCCTTTTGGTCAGTTCCGTGACGCGGAAGAGCAGGGCAATATAGTGTACGAAGACGGTACCATCTTTTTCCCTTATGCCGGCAAAGTAACAGCAGCAGGTAAAACTGTAGTTGAGCTGCGCGATACCTTAACCAAATCATTGGCAGCTTTTATCGAAAAACCTCAGGTCGACGTAAAGGTGAATACCTTTAACAGTCAGAAGTTTTATTTAACAGGTGCTGTGCGCAGCCCCGGCACTTTTGCTATTACCCATATTCCGCTGCGTTTACTGGAAGCTATTAACCAGGCTGGTGGTTTTGACAACAATGCCGACATTTATTCGGTGCGTATTACCCGCAATAAAGAAACGGTAGAAGTGCCAATTTACGACATGCTGTACAACGGTGATTTGCGCGCCAATATAGTGATTAAACATGGTGACGTATTACACGTTGCGCCAGACGAGCAGCGCAGGGTTTTTGTCATGGGTGAAGTAACACGTCCTATGGCGATGAAAATGACGCATAAACCTTTAACTCTGGCTCAGGTGTTGGGAGAAGTAGGTGGCGTAAACGAAATGCGTGCTGACGGCAGTGGGGTTTATGTGATCCGTCAGGCTGATGTGCCGGAAATGGTCAATGTATTCCAACTGGATATTTCCAAAGCCTATGTGTTAAGCCTGGCCGACGATTTTGTATTGCAGTCACGCGATATTGTCTACGTCAGTGCAGCGCCTATCAGCCGCTGGAACCGTTTAATCAGCAACTTGCTGCCAAGTATTACCGGAGCACGTAGCCTGCAGGATATTTCAGGCGGCGCTAACTAATATGTTCGAGCACATACTCATAGTCTGCATAGGCAACATTTGCCGCTCCCCTGTAGCTGAGGCCTTATTAAAACAAGGCCTGCAAGGCAGTGGTAAAAAAATCAGCTCTGCTGGTATAGCTGCTATGGTGGGAGAACCAGCAGATCCAAGCAGCGTTGAACTGATGGCTGCCAAAGGCATAGATTTAAATCAGCATGTAGCGCGCCAACTTGACCGCAGTATGTTAGGCCAGGCTGAGCTCATTTTAGTGATGGAACAAAGCCATATTGAAGCCATTACCAAAATGGCCCCTGAAGCTCGCGGTAAAACCATGCTGCTGGGTAAATGGAATAACAATACTGAAATTCCTGATCCTTATAAAAAATCAACCGAAGCTTTTGCTTATGCCGTAAAGCTGATAGAGCAGGGTGTAGCAAGCTGGCTTAAATATCTACGCTGAATGCTTAATTCAACTTCTAAAACTAAATGCAGTGATTTATGACAGATACAAAAAATGCAGTACCAGGCGTTAACCAGCCTCAGCTTGAACAACTGGACCTGATGTTAATCTTCAGCCGTTTGCTGGAGCGTAAATGGTTTATTTTAGGTTTTACGTTATTTGCTGCGGCTCTGGGTGTTGCTTATGCACTGATTGCTAACCCGGTTTACCGTGCCCAGGCTTTGGTGCAAATTGAACAAAAAGAAGGTGGTATGCCGGGTATGGCCGATATGGCTGGCCTTTTTGTCACTGAAAGCGAAGCTGTGACTGAAATAGAGCTGATCCGCTCCCGCATGGTGTTAGGTGAAACCGTCGACAGGTTAAGGTTAGATATAGTTGCTGAACCTGTGTATTTCCCTGTTATTGGGCAGGCGTTTGCCCGCCGTTATTTTGCTGCTGAAGGCCAGTTAGCTGAAGCTAAAGTAGCTGGTTATGCCTGGGGCGGCGAACAAATCAGTGTTGCGGCTATTCAGGTTCCGCTTTATTTAGAAGGTGAAGAACTGCAGTTAACTGCGCTTGGCAATAATAAATACCAACTGAGTTACGAAGGTGAGCCGCTTTTAACAGGGTCTGTAGGCGAGTTAGCTTCAGCCAATGGCATTGAATTGCAGGTTAACAGCTTAGTGGCGCACCCGGGAACTGTGTTTGCGCTCAGCCGTAAAAACAGATTACAAAGCATTATTGAACTGACAGAAGATTTAAGTGTTAGTGAGAAAGGCAAAAAATCAGGCATCTTAACTATCAGCCTGGATGGCGAAAACCCTGCCAGAGTGCAACAGATACTAAATACAGTCACTCAGGTTTATGTGATGAAAAACGTAGACCGTAACTCGGCCGAAGCCAGCAAAAGCCTGGCGTTTTTGCAGGAACAATTACCACAAATCAGATTACAGCTGGAAGACGCCGAAAAACGTTTTAATGCCTATCAGGTGAGTGCTGAATCTGTGGATATCAGTGCTGAAACTCAGGCCTTGTTAGAACAACTGGTGGCTATAGAAGAACAAATTTCTACCTTGCAATTGCAGGAAGTGGAAGTAAAACGCCGCTACCGGCCAGACCATCCAACCTATGTGTCGTTAGTGGAACAAATGGGTGAGCTGAATACACGTAAACATGAATTTCAGAAACAAATTAAAAACCTGCCCGGCACCCAGCAGGAACTGCTGCGCTTGCGCCGTGACGTTGAAGTAAATACCCAAATTTATACCCAAATGCTGAACAATATTCAGGAGCTGGATATTGCCCGCGCCGGCACCATAGGCAATGTACGGATAGTAGACAGCGCCGAAGTAAATACCTTTAAACCAGTAAAACCACAGAAGAAAATGGTGGTGTTAGCTGCTACTGCGGCAGGTGGTTTTATCAGCGTTTTACTGGTGCTGCTGCTGGCAGCTTTACGCCGTGGCGTAGAAAACCCGGCCGATATAGAAAACCTGGGCTTGCCCGTGTATGCCGCTATTCCGTTTTCTGGCCAACAAGAGCAAATAGAACAACGTTTCGGCCGCAAATTCCGTAACAGCAAAAACGGAGGCTCTAACTTACTGACTATTACCAACCCTACGGATGTGTCGGTAGAGGCCTTACGCAGCCTGCGTACCAGTATTCACTTTGCCATGATTGAGGCAAAAAATAATATCTTTATGATCACAGGCCCCAGCCCTTCGGTGGGTAAATCTTTTGTATCAGCCAACCTGGCCGCCACTATGGCCCAAACCGGCAAACGTATAGTGCTGGTAGACGCCGATATGCGCAAAGGTTATGTACATAAGATGTTTAACCTGGAGAAAAAAGATGGCCTGGCCGATTATCTGGCTGGCACTGTGGATTATCAGCACATATTAAAAACCACAGAAGTTGAAGGCCTTAGCGTGATCAACCACGGCACTGTGCCACCTAATCCTTCTGAACTGCTGATGTCGGAACGTTTTGAACAGCTGCTGCAACAGCTGAGCCATGATTTCGACTTAGTGATAGTAGACACTCCTCCGGTGATGGCCGTTACAGACGCCTGCATAGTAGGGCGTTATGCCGGCACCACCATGCTGGTCACCCGCTATCAGCTGAACCCACTGAAAGAAATTGAAGTAACGGTAAGACGGCTGGAGCAAAACGGCGTTGAAACTAAAGGCGTTATATTTAACGCCATCAAACGCAACGCTGGTGGTTATAGCTACGGTTATGGTTATGGCTACGGTTATTACACCTACGACTATGGTCAGAAAAAGACCAAAAAAGGCACAAAAGCCTCCTAGGGCAAGAGGCTATTGTGCCATGTTAGTTGCTGCTTGACGGGGCTTTAGCTGCCCCAACAAGCAATCAGGGCAAGCAAAGAAAAGTGTTGTACCTTTTACCCGACTGGCAGTTATGCATGGCAGCGACTAAGGTAAAAGAACTAACAATAACTATGACTTAGCGGGCATTTATCCGGATGAAACAAGCCGTAAATAATAAATTCAGGGATGAATATTATGGGCAATAAGGGCTTTACCCGCCAAAATCAGAATACACTGGCCTCTGTATATCGGCTCGCCGATTTTCTGTTGATTATTGCGGCCTTGCAGCTGGCTGCCATGAGTTATGGCATAGAGCTTAACAAAATTTATTGGCTGGCTTGCCTGGTCGCATTATTGTCTTTTATGTACTTTGCCGAAGTATTTTCTTTATACCGCTCCTGGCGGGTAAGCAAACTGAACGACTTAGTTGCAACCACCTTTGGAGTTTGGTGCTGCAGCTTTTTTACAGTAATCTTTTTGTCTTTTTTATTAAAAGAATCAGAAAGTTATTCCCGTGTTACCTTTGGTTTATGGTTTATTTACTCCTCAGTTCTGTTAACGGGCTGGCGTTTGGCGTTTAACAGCTATTTACGTTACATGCGCAGACAGGGCCGTAATTTAAGGTATGTGGCCATTATTGGTGTTACAGAAACAGGCATCGCTTTATTAAACGAAATTAACCATAACCCCGAGCATGGTTTACAGGTGACAGGCTTTTATGACGACAGGGCCGAACGTTTTCATGTCAGGCCTTTTGCCACCTTAGGTAAGCTAAACGACGCTGTAGACGCCGCACGGCAGCGGGAACTGGACAGTGTGTATATCGCCTTACCTTTAACCGACAAAAAACGCATTAGCGCCATACTGGAGCAATTTGGTGATACCACAGTTGATGTGCATTTAGTGCCCGACAGCTTTACCTTAAACCTGATGTTGTCCCGCATAGCTCAGGTAGGTCAAATGAACACCATCAGTGCTTTCGAAAGCCCTTATCTGGGCTCTTATGGCATGGTGAAACGTTTGATTGATGTAGTATTCAGCCTGCTGATACTTGCTGTTGCCGCCATTCCTATGCTGCTGATTGCGATAGCCATAAAACTGACATCCTCTGGCCCTGTAATATTTAAACAACTACGTTATGGCCTGGACGGTAAGCCCATCGAAGTTTGGAAATTCCGCTCTATGTGTGTGATGGAAAATGGAGCAACCATACCCCAGGCTACAAAAAACGATCCCAGAGTCACTCCACTTGGCGCATTTTTACGCCGTACTTCGCTAGACGAGCTGCCGCAGTTTTTTAATGTATTAAAAGGTGATATGAGCATTGTCGGGCCAAGGCCGCATGCAGTCGCGCATAACGAAGAATACCGGCAGAAAATCAGCTTTTATATGTTACGCCATAAAGTAAAACCCGGCATAACCGGCTGGGCGCAGATTAATGGCTATCGTGGTGAAACTGAGACTTTGGATAAGATGCAAAAGCGTATAGATCATGACTTGGAATATATAAGAAATTGGTCTCCTTGGTTTGATATCAAAATAATCACATATACCATTTCAAATGTATTGCTTTGCCGCAATGCTTACTAGCCAAATTATTACAATGGATAGATTTTTAATGAAAAAAATACTTTTCTTTGTGTCTGGAGGCGGAGGAAATCTTAAGTTTATTGCCGAGTTAATAAATCACGGATTTTTTAGAAATTGCCGGTTGATAGTAATATCTGATAGACATTGCCCAGCTTTAGAGTACTCATTAAGGAATAATATTGAAAGTTATCAAATATCTTACTCACGGAAAGATAACCTAGAGCTTAAGGAGCTATTAAGAAAAATAAACCCTGATGTGATTGTTACCAATTGGCATAAAATAATAGATAAAGAAATTGTAAGTATCTACTATGGTAAGTTAATAAATCTACATTATTCTTTGCTGCCATCTTTTGCTGGTTATATTGGCATGAAGCCGTTGGAACTAGCATTGGAGAGAAAGTGTAGAGTGGTTGGTGCAACATGTCATCATGTTAATGAACAAGTTGATGAAGGAGTAATTATTGCTCAGAGTTGTTTTATTTCAACAGGCGAGTTTTATATAGACTCCGAGAAAATGTTCAGGGCAGGTTGTTTTTCTTTAGCTGTTGGTATAAATAGCAAAATAAAAGTTGTTGAAGGTAGTTGTGATTCTGTAAGTCGTGACGGTTATGTTATTTCACCTGGGATGGAATTATCATTTGTCTCAGATGGTTTTTGGGAAAGTATAAAAAAAGCATGAAAAAGGTCGCAATTATTCAGTCGAACTACATTCCTTGGAAAGGATACTTTGACATAATTAATAGTGTCAGTGAGTTTGTTATTTACGATTGCGCTCAATACACAAAAAATGACTGGCGTAATAGAAACATGATTAAAACTCCACAAGGAAAACAATGGCTGACAATACCTTGTAAAGTGGATAGATTGGACCAGAGAATCTGTGATATCGAGACGATTAACGATTCCTGGCGGGTAAAACATTGGAAGTCTATTAAGCAAAATTATTCAAAATCACCGTATTTTGATGAGTTTTCCAGATTGTTTGAAAACCTTTACATGGAACAAAATAACAAAAACTTATCTAGTATAAATGTATCGTTTATTTCTGCTATATGCGGTGTGCTTAATATAAATACTAAAATTAGGTCGCATGATGAATTCTCTATTTCACAAGGCAGAAATGAAAAGCTTATAAGTATATGCAGACAAATGGATGCAGATGTCTATGTTACTGGGCCTTCAGCAACTGCTTACTTAGATGAAACTCTCTTCTCAGAAAATGGAATTTCAATAGAAGTAATGAGTTATAGCGGATATGAAGAGTATCAGCAGCCATATCCGCCCTTCGATCACAATATTTCAGTTATCGATTTGATTTTCTCTCAAGGGCCTAAGGCTAAAGACTATTTGCTAAGTAATTATGAAGAAAAATAAAGTCGTCCACTTGTTTTTGATGGATAGATTTGTCTATCCATATATAGAGACAGTTAATAATCATATCACTGAAAGTGAACATGCGTATTTTTTGTTGGGGTTAAATGAAAATCAAGATGAAATGAAAAATGTAGTAAATTTTAACGTTTTGCAGCGCGGTAAAATATTTTTTCTTGGTAGTTTTTTTACGTTAATAAGAAGTTTAAATAATGCTGATAAGATAATCATTCATGGGTTGTTTTCCAAGCTATATATTTTGATTATTTTTTTTATGCCATGGATTCGAGCTCGTTGCCATTGGGTTATTTGGGGAGGAGACTTATATTCTTACAACATAAAGCATGGAGCTGTCGGGAGAGTTAAGGAGTTCTTCAAGAAACTGATAGTGAAGGATTTTGGATATCTAATTACCTATATTAGAGAAGATGTGGATAATGCAAGATCTTGGTATGGTGCCACGGGGCACTATGAGTTTTGTTTGTCATATCCATCTAATCTTTACTATGATGTTCTGTGTGACAACTCTAGAATAAACAATGATAGATCAATAAATGTTCTGGTTGGTAATTCCGCAGATCCGAGCAACAATCACATAGAAATTTTTGAAAAGCTTAAGTTGCTACCAGAGCAGTCATTTATAATTCATTGTCCACTAACGTATGGTGATGAGATTTATAAATTAAATGTGATTGAGGCTGGATTAAATATGTTTGGTGAGCGATTTATTCCACTTGTAACATCATTAGAGTTTAGTGCATACAATGATTTTTTGTCAAAAATTGACATCGCAATATTCAACCATAAGAGACAGCAGGCTATGGGGAATACTATTAGGCTGCTTGGTTTAGGAAAGAAAATATACATAAGAAATGATGTTGCTCAATGGCGGTTTTTATCTGATTTAGGATTTTCAATGTTTGATA
The DNA here is from genome assembly GCA_966244125.1 of uncultured Rheinheimera sp. Lineage (GTDB taxonomy): Bacteria > Pseudomonadota > Gammaproteobacteria > Enterobacterales > Alteromonadaceae > Pararheinheimera. The sequence goes on along the minus strand of CBIMJC010000106.1, from coordinate 289 downwards.
TTGAAAATGTAGATTTAAAATTATTAGACTCTGATTCGTCAAAAAGAAATAGAGCTATTGCGTCTGAATTTTTTAGCGAAAAAAAATTCATCGATCAACTTAATAAGATATTTAATAAGTAAATATATGAATATTGACTTTAATAGGCCGCCATATGTCGGTGATGAACTTTATTATATTGAAAAAATTATTGGTGGAACTAAACTATCAGGTGATGGACATTTTAGTCGAGATTGTCAGAAGTGGTTTGAGGTAAATCTGCCAGCTTATCGAGCGTTGCTGACTCCTT
>CBIMJC010000105.1:0-12094 GCA_966244125.1 uncultured Rheinheimera sp. | reverse complement strand
CTGATACTCCAGATCAGAACGTAACAGGAAGTCCTTTTCACTGCGCCTTAATTGCAGCACCTGCAGGTTGAGTTGTTCAACTTCCAGCCGCAATTCAGCCAGAGTCGTCAGTTGGCTGCTTTGAAACAGCAATAATCCCAACATAATCAGCATCGACACAGCCACTGTAATAGCATTCAGCAATAAGCGCTGCCGGATAGAAAACTGACGTAAAAAGGCCATAGAAGGTACTCCACAAAATTACTGCGCACGCTGTTGGAACAGCAGGGGGTAGGAAAACTACTGTTAATTATAGAAAGGGAATCCAAAGCAAGCAGGTTTTTACCGGACTAAATCTGAAATATTTAGTAAAAACTGCAAATTAATGCAGGATTTGTTGCGCCATCAGACAACTGGACACACCTAAAGACGAACCAGCCAGAATATCCAGCGGAAAATGTACCCCTAGCAGGATACGGGACAAACCAATTAAAGCGGCCCAGCTAAAGGCCAGCCAGGCCCAATCCGGGTAAAAACATAATAAAGTACTGGCCACCACAAAAGCGGCGGCTGTATGGCCGGACGGTAAACTGAACTTATCCGAGGCTTCGATATGAGCCTGCATCATGCCCGCCATCAACTGGTAAGGGCGCTGGCGACGGATGGAGTTTTTTAACAGCAGATACAAAGGCAATTCAATGGCAAAACTTAACAGCAAAAGTTCAGTAAAGGCACTGGCATGACTCAGCTCTAAGGCAAATAACAAAGCAACTAACAGCAGATACAAAGGACCGTCACCGGTTTTTGAACACCAGAAACTAAACTGATGGATGCGCTTGCGTTCGCTTTTGCTGAACAGGGCAAGAAAACAACGCTGATCCCATAAACCTAGCCTTTGTAACCACATAAGCCACCTGTCGTATTAGTTTGACCTTATGCAGCTTAAAGTGGCTTAGTGACAAAAACATGACAAAAAATAATCAACTATTTTGATAAGGCACAACCATTAAGCAAAGCCAGAGCTTCTGCTTCGGGTAAAGGTTTCGCCAGTAAATAACCCTGTATGGCATCACAGGCTAAAGTACGCAGCAACTGCAACTGGGTTTCAGTTTCAACCCCCTCTGCCAGTATACGTTTGCCCAAACCATGAGCCAGCGTAATCATGGTTTTGACTATCATCATATCTGAGTCGTTGGCCGCCATCTCGGTAACAAAACTACGGTCTATTTTAATTTTGTCGATAGGCATTTTGCGTAAATAACCTAAAGAGGAATAACCTGTACCAAAGTCATCAATAGAGACACGGATGCCCATTTGCTGCAACTCGTTGATATAGTTAGAGCCTTTTTCCATATCCCCCATGGCAGTGTTTTCAGTGATCTCCAGCTCCAGCACAGCTGGCGAAACCTGATACTTGAGTAACAACTGCTGAATACGGCTTTTCAGGCCATCCACCTGAAAATGCACAGGCGACATATTCACTGCCAGCGGGATATGAATACCTTGTTTTTTCCATTCAGCCAAAGTGCAGACGGCCTTTTCCAGCAGCAGTAAATCCAGATCTTTACTTAAGCCAACCTGCTCAACCAGAGGTAAAAACTGCCCTGGCATCAACAAGCCTTTTTGCGGGTGCTCCCAGCGCACTAAGGCTTCATAAGCCTCTATTTTTTGTTCACGCAGATCCCATTGCGGCTGGAAATAAAATACAAACTGGTCCTGTTCCAACGCCAATAACAAATCTTTTTCCAGGCTGAGTAAACGAGCCGACTCTTCTTCCATACCTGGCTGATAAAAAGTGCAGCGCTGCTGCAGACGTTTGCAGTGGTGAAAGGCAATGTTGGCTTTTTGCAGCAGCATATCAGCCAGAGTGGCATGTTGTGGTGCGCAAGCCAGACCTATGCTGGCGGTCAGTTTGATCAGGCCGTGGTCTGTGGTAAAAGGTTTTTCAATCAGTTGCTCCAGATGCTGCAACGCAAACAGCTTTTGCCTGTCTGTTGTGCAATCTTCCAGCACCAGCGCAAAAATATCACCACCGGTGCGGGCTATCAGCCGGGGTTTAACAATAGAGGACTCAAACCTGCGGTTTACTTCACGCAAAATGCGATCGCCTTGTTTTAGGCCCACAGATTCGTTCACCACTTTAAAACTATCCAGACCTATCATCAGCAAAGTTAATGGCTTATCTGTCTGTAACAACAGGGATAATTCCCGCAATAACGCATCGCGGTTTAACGCACCGGTCAGAGGATCATGGCTGTCCAGATACTGTGTTTTGGCTGTCAGTTGCTGATTAGTGCTGCGTTCGTCCTCCTGCAACCAGATAATTAAACCTAAGCCCAGAATCACCTGAACCAGTAACTCCAGGTGTTTAAAATAGAGCACAACCTGAGCAGACTCCTGCTGAGAGTCATGCCACAGCATAGAGCCGGCACTGGCTAAAAACAGCGCTCCCCAGGCCAGCATGGCACTGGCAACCACCTTGGTGGCAAAAATTCTCTTGGTTAAGCTCCAGAGCCAGGAACCGGCCACACACAAGGCTGCCCCAATCAGGATTAAGCGCAAATAAAGCTGTAAATACAGGGTGATGTTTTGCAACTGAGGCAACAACAAAAACAGTGTAACTGAGAGGAAAGAAATTCCGGTCACCAGCAGCAATAGCTGGTTGACTGTTCTGGGCGCCAGCCGCTGTTGTTTCACAGCCTCATAGACGCCAACCAAAATCCAGACGGCAAAAGCGTAACAAAAACAAATGTATAAAAACTTTACTGCCAAACCAAACCATTCTGCAGCAAAAACAGGACGCCAGAACACGTCCACCAGAATAAAAGCGGCGTAGGCGGTAAAACAACTGAAAGCTATAGCCCAGGATTTCAGATAACTACGCTGATACACTTTAAAAAAGTACCAAAGTAAGCCACAAAGGGTAAAAGCAAACCCAATCTGGGTCAGATGCAACAAGGTACGGGCTAACAGCTCTGGACTCAAAGGAGGGATCCTGAAAATACAACTTCGACTAAATTAGCAAAGTTTCCTTAACACTGGCAATACAGCGACAGCATCAAGCCACGAAAGAATCGCGCAAAAGACCAAATAAGATCCGCAATGAAGATTTGGCTCAATGAGCGCAGTCAACAACCTTGCAGCTTCAGTTGAGACGGGTTCTTAGCCTAAGCAACTGCAGTTGCAACTAGGCGACAAGAGAGTGAGTCCCCATGAACATAGATAAACTATGTGATTGGGGCGAATGAGCGTAGTCAACGACCTTGCAGCTTCAGTTGAGACGGGTATACTGTGTTTTTGATCAAAGACTTAAGTTTGGAGCACCAGATGGAATATAACACTTCGGAATTATGTGACCTTTACGCCGACATGATCGATGTGGTTGAGCCCATTTTCGCCAACTACGGTGGCCGTCGTTCTTTTGGTGGCGTCATCCAGACCATTAAGTGTTTTGAAGACAACGGTTTAATTCGTCAGGCTTTAGCTGAACCTGGTGTAGGTAAAGTGTTATTGATCGACGGCGGTGGTTCGTCCCGTCGTGCTTTAATCGATGGCGAGTTAGCTTCTATAGCTGCAGCCAATGGCTGGGAAGGCATAGTCTGTTACGGCAGCGTGCGTGATGTGGATACACTGGAAGATTTTGATATTGGTATTCAGGCGGTGAACGCTATTCCGGTTGGTGCCGATGATCGTGGTTTTGGCGAACACGAAATTCCGGTGAATTTTGGTGGAGTGACTTTTTTACCAGGCGATCATCTGTATGCCGACAACACAGGTATTATTTTGTCTCCTGAGCCTTTAGATCTGGAATAACAGATGAGTGATACTCTGATCCGCTATCAGGCCGCCACTTTGGCGGCCTTTCAACAGCTGCGCGATGGTGAAACCCGATTGGGTCAGGTCCTGCGTTATGCTGATCCTGTATTGCCTCTGACTGAAGCTTTAACCAAAGCAAAACAACAGGGGTGCACTTATGTGTTGTTGGGAGTGCCGGAAGATATAGGTCCACGCGCTAATTTAGGTCAGGGCGGTTCAGATCTGGGCTGGCAGGCTTTTATCCGCAAGTTTATTAACTTACAGCAAAACGAATTTTTAGATGGCTCACAAATACTGCTGCTGGGCGAGCTGAATTGTGCCGACCTGCAACAACAAAGTCTGAATGCCGAGCTGGCCACTTTGCGCAGCCTCTGTGCAGAGATTGATGTACGTTTAGAACCATTGCTGCTGGCAATTTTTAATGCGGGGTTGACTCCTGTAGTGATAGGCGGCGGTCATAACAACAGCCTGCCGCTGTTAAGTGCTTTAGCCAAAAACCAGCAACAGGCCGTCAATTGCGTCAACCTCGACCCTCATGCGGATTTTCGTTTGCTGGAAGGCCGTCACAGTGGCAACGGCTTTAGTTATGCCAAAGCACAGGGTTATTTAGACAGTTATCTGGTAATGGGCTTTCATGAACTGAAAAACTCAGCCAGCTCGTTGGTACAAATAAAACAGGCTGGTGTGGATGTGTTAAGTTACCAACAACTTTTTGTGCGCCAGCAGGCGCCCTGGCCAGAGCTGTTAAAACTCTGGTTAAGTCAACGCGATCAACAACAAGTCTTTGGCATAGAGCTGGATACAGATGCCATTACCGGCATGCCAGTCAGTGCCTACAACAGCTGTGGAGTCTCAGTGCAACAAGCCGAACATTTTGTCTATTTGCTGGCTAGTCAGACCCAAAGCCGGTATTTACACCTGGCAGAAGCAGCTCCGGCTCAGCATCCTGCAGGTTTAGCGGCAGGTATGAACGATGCGGGTCAGATCTTAACTGCATTAGTCTGTGCTTTTTTGTTTGGTAAGGCTCAGAGCTTTGGCTCTGACTCTGCGTAAGTTATTAACTCGACAAAAATCGAGACAACCTCAGATATTAGGGTCAAAGCCGACGGCTTCTGACCCTAATAAGTCGCTTTACTATAACTCCACTGCTTCACCCAGGCCGGAAAAGCGTCCAGCGCAAAGGGTTTGGCATATAAAAAGCCCTGCCCTCTGGCGCAGCCCATAGCAATAAGTTTTTGCTCTACCTCTGGCTGTTCTATGCCTTCGGCCACTACCATAAAATTCATATTTTTTGCCATATCAATAATGGCGCCGGTAATAGCGGTATGAGTATCTGAGCGGTGCAAATCAAAAATAAAGGAGCAGTCTACTTTTACCTGACTGATGGGTAATTCACGCAAATAGGCGAGTGATGAAAATCCGGTACCAAAATCATCCAGTGCCAGCTCGACACCAAGCTGCGCCAGATGTTTCAGCATACGCATGGCTTTATCAGGCTCTGCCACTAAGGCGCTTTCTTTCAGTTCCAGCACCAGCTGTGATGGCTGTACTCTGTGACGCTTTAGCAGCAACTCTAAGCTGTCGACCAGTTCATCCTGCAGTAAATCTTTACTGGAAATATTGACCGCTATTTTGCAATGAATTTCTTGCTGGGCCAGCTCGGCAAGGGTGAGCACAGCTTTCTCCAGTACCCATTGAGTCAGAGGGTAAATTACTCCCATCTGTTCGGCCAGCTCTAAAAACTCTGCAGGTCCCAATAAACCGCGGCGTGGGTGATGCCAGCGCACCAGCACTTCACCTGCCAGCACCTGACGGGAATTTAAGGCAATTTGTGGCTGAATATGCAGCTTTAACTGTTGCTGACTAATGGCATGACGAAGTTCAGCCATTAAGCCTAGTTTGTCGTTGTTGTAGCTGATCAGATCCGGATGAAAAACCCCTGAGCTGCTATGTGCCCATTGCCGGTTTTGCATTGCAAGATGAGCCCGTTCAATCAAATCGGATAACATTTCGCCATGCAGCGGATAATGTGCTATGCCACTTTTCAACTGATACTCCACTGCACAACCGTGGATCAACAAAGCTTCCGGCACATTGTGTTCCAGACGGCGGGCAATTTGTTCCGCTGCATGCTGTCTGGTACTGGCGTCGACCCAAAGCACAAAATCAACTCCACCTAAATGAGCCACTTTACTGCTTTGTTTGTTTTGTTGTTCCAGCACCAGCAGCTCCTGGTCCTGTTGTACCGCAGCATTAATACGCTGTGCTATCTGAACCAGAACCAAGTTGGCGTTCTGATGCCCCAGCGCCTGATTTACCCGCTCAAAGTTCTGAATTTTTAATAACAACAAGGAGGCTTTTTGATTGGGATGACTGCGACACCAGAGTTCAAACTGCTGCTGTAACTGCAATTTATTTGGTAAACCGCTGGTGTCGTCATGCAAAGATAAAAAGGATAAATCCTGAGCTTTGTGCTGTTGTTGGGCCGGCTGTTGTGCTGCCATACGTTTTTTCAGCACAAGGATCCAGCCGCTTAGCAACAGCACCATCAGAGCCAAAACCACGACCAGATAAAACAAAGGTTCAGACGCCAGACTCTGAGCCAAAACAGGAGCAGAACTGGTCAGCACTACAGCAAATAAAACAGACCGAAAAAATAACAACACAGCCAGCACTCAAAAGATCAGATAAGATCTTAAGATTACTCTGTTTTTCTGCCTTGTAAAGTTACCCCAGGCCACGCAGATTCAGTTCCCGCCCCGCTTTAACCAGTTGGGTTAAACTGCTGACACCAAACTGATAACACAATTCGGCTGGCTGACTGATTTGGTAGAGTCCAAAATCTGCCAGTTTGCCGGGCGCCAGAGTACCCCGGTCATTCAAGCCCAAAGCTGCGGCCGCATGCCGTGTCACACCAGCTATGGCTTCTTCCGGCGTAAAGCGGAATAAAGTGCAGGCCATATTCAGCATCAAAGGCAAATTACAAAAAGGCGAAGTGCCGGGATTTAAATCAGTCGAAATGGCCATAGGCACCTGATGTTGACGCAGCAAATCAAAAGGCGGCAGTTTGGTCTCACGCAAAAAATAAAAAGCACCGGGTAATACCACAGCCACAGTACCAGCAGCCTTCATCGCCAATACGTCTTCTTCTTGCAGGTACTCAATATGATCGGCAGATAAACCACTGAATTCAGCCACTAAACTGGCCCCACCTAAATGTGATAACTGCTCAGCATGCGCTTTGACTGGCAACCCCAGAGCTTTGGCCTTTGCAAACAACAAACGGCTTTGCTCTACGGAGAAACCTATACCTTCACAAAATACGTCTACGGCATCAACCAGCCCTTGCTGATGCAATTGCGGCAACATCTGCTCTACCACCAACTGCATATAATCATCAGGCCTGCCGGCGTATTCCGGTGGCAAGGCATGAGCGCCTAAAAAGGTTTTCTGGATATCCACAGGATGAGTGCGATCAAGCTCTGCCGCCACTTCCAGGATCTTTTGCTCTGTCGCTAAATCCAGACCATAACCTGATTTAATTTCTACTGTAGTCACGCCCTGACTCAACAAGGTATTTAACCGCTGTTTCGCCAGCACAAACAAGTCTTCATGGCTGGCCGCCCGGGTCGCAGCTACAGTGGATTTAATACCTCCACCTGCTTCGGCTATTTGCTGATAAGTTGCACCATTTAAGCGCATTTCAAATTCATTGGCACGGCTGCCGGCGTACACCAGATGAGTATGGCAGTCGATAAAACCGGGCAGCAACCACTGACCTTTGCCATCATACAAAGGAGTGGACAACAAATCAGTTGGCGGTAATTCCGCCTTAGGGCCAAGCCAGGCAATATGTCCATCTTTGACTGCCAAAGCGCCATTGACTATGGCTCCATAAGGCTGACCATTGTCAGTCATTGTGGCTAAATTGACATTAATCCAAATTGCATCAAAGACTTGCATTTTATTCTCCTGCCCGGCTTTTATCTGCTTACAGCACTGGGATTAATTCTACCTTCTGAGCTTGTATATACAACAAAATTCAGCTAGTTTTCTCTTCATTCTATCTGTGGGTTCAGTCAGACATGGCCAACAGCAGCGGGCAAAAAAAGTTTGCCACCATTAAAGATTATATTTTGAGTCAGGTCGAAACTGCGGCCTGGCCTGAGCATAGTCGTATTCCATCGGAAAACGAACTGGCGACTCAGTTTGCCGTCAGCCGTATGACAGCACGTCGTGCTTTGCAGGAACTGACCGAACAAGGAGTGCTGTACCGCACTCAGGGCGTAGGCAGTTTTGTCGCTTCACCTAAGTCACAATCCGCTTTACTGGAAATCCGCAATATTGCCGATGAAATTCAACGCCGTGGCCATTTCCATAAAGCGGAGCTGGTGCAGTTAACCAGTCTGCCCTGTCCTGCAATAGTGGCCACAGCTTTGGGCTTAAGCCGTAATGCACCAGTGTTTTTTTCGCTTATTGTGCATTATGAAAACCAGCAGCCACTGCAACTGGAAGCCCGTTATGTCAACCCGGAACAAGTGCCTTATTACCTGGAGCAGGATTTTGTACTGCAAACCCCGCATGAATACTTAAGTGCAGTGGCTCCACTGACAGACGCCGAGCATATAGTCGAAGCCGTATTGCCGGATGAACTGACCCGTCAGCATTTAAAAATACCAGCTTCCGAACCTTGTTTACGTCTGACCCGCCGCACTTTTAGTCGGGGTGGCGCAGTGAGTTTTGCGTACCTGACCTCGGCCGGCAGCCGTTATCGTTTAGGTGTGCAGCTGAATATCACCCCAAAAACCTGAAACCACAGCACAGGATAGCTACTGATAGTAAACGCAGCCCAACAGAGCAGTGTCGCAACTTATTCTTGCTCAGCAGTCAATTTATTGTTGAGTGGCTAAGCTCTTATTTAAATTACACTTTTCAACAGATTGCACCATAATGGTGCTCTTTTTTACTCAGAAAACTCTAAATCTGCACCAATCTGGCTAGACCAGTTAAAAAAACTTTGTTAGTTTCAGCAACGTATATAACGAATGCCTTATTTCTAACCAATACTATACCCATAACAGCAGTTGGAATTTGTCCATGAAACTTCGTGTCGCACATAAAATTTATCTGGGCTTTGGCTTTATCGCCTTGCTATTGCTAATCGCCAGTTTGTCATCTCTCTGGAGTTTTGCTGTTGTAAACAGTACCAGCAGCCAGATGAATGAAACTGCTGTGCCAGTGCAACAACAAAGTAACGGCGCACAAATTCAGTTACTTAAACTCGCCAAGTTATCTGCTTTGGGTTATACGGCCGAAGATGCGGCCAAAATTAAGTCCTACCAACACGAATTTAGTCAGACATCAGAAATTTACCGCAGCAGAATGGCCAATCTGACCCCTTTGGTGGCGGAAGAGCCGGGCTTACAAAAACCTTTAGCACAAGCCCAACAAAGGTCTTTGGCTTATCAGCAAGCAGTTGAACAGCTGTTCAAAGCCCGTTTAGAAGCCATAGCTCAGGGGGATAAAGCTGCAGCAGAGCTGAAAGAACTGGAAAACCTGATTGATACAGCCGGTGCAACACTGGTGGATATTTCTTTTCTGGAAGCACCAGGTAAAGCTGCACAACTGGCTTTACTGGAAGGCGCTGCCGGCCGGCTTGATGGTCAGTTGCTGGGGTTACTGAAAACTGTACGTGAAATTGCAGCCATGACAGATCCGGCACAACTGGCCAACAGTCAGGAGAATCTGGAATTTACCTTCAGTGATATGCAAGGCAATCTGGATTACATTGCGAACATTATCAAACAGGTAGGTGCGGACGACTTATGGCAGGATTTCCTGACTCAGTTAGGTGACGCCAGAAAACGGATCGAAGGTGAAAATAATCTGGTCAGCATTAAGCTGCTTCAGGTGCAACAACTGCAGACGGCACGGCAGCAACTGGATCTGTCAGAACAACAGGTGACACAGGCTGTGGCGGCGTTGGATCAAATGATTGGTCAGGCCGACAGTCAATTTACTTCATTGCAGCAGGACTTATCCTCAGCGTTAAACTCAGGCACTGTGCGAGCCGTTATTATGCTGATTGTGCTGGTCGGCCTGGCGATAGGCGCAGCCTACCTGACAATAAAAGCTATGATCACTCCCTTGTCCGGCATCAACAGGGTACTGGACCGTATCGCCAAAGGTGATTTGAGCCGCGAGCTGACCATCAATTCAGACGATGAATTTGGCGAATTGTCCTCTAACGTCAATACCCTGATCAAAGCACTGCGACAATTGATTGAACAAATCCAACAAGGGGTGCTGGAGCTGAATCAGAGCGCAAGACTGTCAAGTCAGGAAGTCAGTGCTATTCATCAGGCCTTAAGTACTCAGCATCATCAGGTGGCAGAAGTAAATGGTATTACTCATCAACTGGCCACTAATACTCACCAGATAGCCGAACAGGCCGATATAGCACAGCAGCAAATGCAGCAGGCTTTGAGCCAAAGCCGGCAAATCGACCTGGTGTCTGCCGCTAATAACAGCCAGATCCAGGAATTAGCTCAGCAACTGAACGAGACCAGCAGAACCATGCAGGCCGTGAATACAGAGTCAAATAATATAGGCGGCATTCTGACCACTATTCGTGGCATTGCCGAACAGACCAACCTGCTGGCATTAAATGCAGCTATAGAAGCAGCCAGAGCCGGAGAACAAGGCCGTGGTTTTGCTGTAGTGGCAGATGAAGTGCGTTCTTTAGCAGTCCGCAGTCAACAGGCTACAGATGAAATCCGTACTATGATTGGCAGCTTGCAACAACAGAGTATGCATGCAGTAAAATCCATTGAAAAAGGTCAGGCCGATGCCAATAACTGTGTGGCACAAAATAGTCAGCTAATGACAGCTCTGGCCGAAATCAATCAGGCGATTGAAGCTATGCATCAGATCAGCGACACCATTGCCACGACCAGCTCCAGTCAGTTGCAGCTTGGCACAGCGATAGAACACAGTATGCGCAGTATGGTGGATTTAGCAGAGCAAAGCACTGAACGTGCAACCTCCTCCCTGGAACAAAGTGCTCAGGTCGCAACAGCAGCTGGCACACTGGAAAATGCTGTGCGCAATTTTAAATTACAGTGATTTATGTGGAAGCCTGCCTCCAATCAGCCAGAGCAGTGCTCTGGCTTTTTTATTTGCCTTAGCTGAAGGAACGCCTGCCGCTTTTTGCTGAATCCAATCCAGTCTTAGGCCGCCCCTGTTGCAGTAAAAGCAACAGCCGCAATACAGATGACCGGCTAAGTCGCTGCAAGTCAGCAGGACTTATGCAAAAACTTCGCACATAAAGGAACTTAAGACTGATGCACTAAAAGCATACAGCAGCTTTGAATAAAGTCAGATCTGGTTCTGAGGAAGTTAAAAAAATGGCCAGACAGTGTCTGGCCAGGCAGGAAGTGTGTAATCCGTTATCTTTGTTCGTTCCATGTCTAACATTCGTAAACGCTTGATCATCATGACAAATTTAGCGAGAAAAACATGACGAAAGCTTTATATAGCTTTATAACGGCCTTATATCAGCGCTAATTGGCTGAAATTTTCCGCATTCATGTACTTCTTCAGCCGTTGTTGGTCAAAAAGTTCAATACCAGCTTCAGCAGCGAACAAGCGCACCTGACTATTAATTTTCTGGTAGCAGACAATTAAACCACGTTGACAGTTGAGCGATAACATCTGTTGAAATACGGAGCGGACCTGAGCGACAGTCAGAGCTTCGTCAAGTTCTGGCTGGATATACAACAATAATGCCTGCTGTTGACGACGAACTATAAAGTGGGAGTCTCGGTCTTCTACCGATTCCATTTCCCGGCCATAAAACTGCAGCAAGAGTTGGGTATTTTCTTTAAACTGCTGTTGCTGCCGACCCAGTTTATTGCCTTGAGACCACCACAGAGGATTCAGAACTTCTTCCTGACTTTCCAGCTCCAGAAAGGCCAGAATATTAAACAGCAGAGCCAGCAGGAACATGGAGACAAAAAGCCACAACATTACACTGGACCAGGTTGAGCTTAACACCCAGGTCTGGCTGCCGGATAATACAGAATATTCAGAAAACAGCAGATAAGTAGCGCCTGCAATTATTCCTGCAGCTGTAGCAATACAAGAGCTGATCAACCATTTGTTATTCATTACAGGTACTCCAGACGGGTTTGATAGCTGGAGTATCTGATTTGCGGACAGTTTTTACCTGAAATAACCCTGATATTTATTTTACATATGTTTAATCTGCGTATTTAAAGCTGCAGCTTTGTTGGCTACG
>CBIMJC010000104.1:0-12129 GCA_966244125.1 uncultured Rheinheimera sp. | reverse complement strand
GTATCGCCTTTGTACTCAAGGCGGCAAAGTAAAGCAGGATTTAAAACAGCGGTTCCGCGATATCGAGTTAGCGGATGAATGGTTTGACGTGACCTTTATCAAAGCTCATACCGATCAGGTGCTTAGCTTGTTACCTGCAGGTTTTGCTGAAGCAGTCACTGTGGAGCTTGGCGAAAATTTTTATGCGGCTTTAGTTCGTACTTTGCAGTTTGCCAAAGGTTATAAAAAGCTGCTGGCAGAAAATGCGTCACCAGAGCGGCGTGATGCCTATGAGCATAAACAGGGTATGTTGAATCCGCTATTAGGCTGGCCTCAATATATCGAAATGTAATCCCCGTCGTACCGGGTACTGTAGGGGCCGCGGCTCGTCCCGGCCCTTCCATCTGTACTGCGGTGTTTTGCGATACAACACCGAGATATCATCAAGACGGGTGGGGACAAGCCCCACCCCTACGTCCCAGCCCTTCACCAGCTCTTAAGATTTTGGGCACTGCTGCTGTACTTTTTTCCACCAGATCACATGGCGTTTTAATTCTGCTTTTAATTTTGTATTGGGCACTTCAAAGCGTTGCTGAATAGACTGCGCCAGAGCTGTGTCCTGATACAACTGCTCTAACAGTGGATACAACTGCTGATAGGCACCATCCACCTGCGCCAGATACAGCTGCACTTTGCCGATAAAATACTGCAGTAAAATGGTGTCGAGGATATCGGCTTTGTCGCTGTGTTTACCGGCAGGGCACAGAAGGCTTAAATCCACTTGTTCTAACTGCTGGTTCAAATTGTGCAGCCAGTTTTGACTCCATCGTAAGCTTTGTTGCAACTGACTGAAACTATTGGCTTTGTATAAAGCTTCTAATGCCAGCTCAGGATTGATGCTGGTCGCCTGTTGCCAGTTTTGCTCTGCAATACTTGTTTGAAGTGCCAAAAGGGAATGTAAGGCTTGCATAGTTTCAGCCACACCAGCGACTGAATTGGGCTCCGACAGGCTAGGGGATGGATGCAGTTGCTGGCGCAAGCTCTGATCCTGCAGCAGAAAGTTCTGCCAGTGTTGGTGGATTTGACTGGCTTTTTCAGAGGCGATGGTGGTCAATTTTTGTTGTAAATCAGGTGCGATCTCCGGATGAGTTAAACAAGGCTGCACCTGCTTTAAAAACTGCAGTTCGTATTTTAAACGCTGGCTTGAGGTCATCACTTTCCCCAAACTGCTATTACGTTCCCCCAGCAACGCATCTAAGCCACAAGCTCTGGTTGCCACCAGCTCCACCAGCGTAATGCTGCTGTCTGTGATCTCCGCTCTGGTGTCTGTGATGGACGGCAGCTGCTCCAAATCCAGTGGCGCTGGCTCTTGCAGCTTCAGGCCTAAAACACGTTCAAGCCTGCTGCTGTAGTCATCCATCAGGGATATGGCCGGATCACTACAGCTGCTTAGCAGGAAAACAGCAACAACCAGATTGAATAGGTTAATGAACGACCGCTGTAGCCTGTTGTTGTAACATCTTGCCATCTTCCAATCGCCTGATTTGGTTTCTTAAAATAAGCGCCAGCATCACAGCAGCGCAGGACAACCCAAGTATGATGCCAACCCAGAAGCCATGAGCGCCCATTTTGGGGGTGATCCAGTCGGTTAAACCTAATACAGTGCCCAAACCAAAACCGATCGGCCAATAGGCAATAAAGGTGATAAAAAAGATAGGTTTGGTGTGTTTTAAGCCCCTCAGCGCGCAGGCGGACACTACCTGTATCGCATCGGAAATCTGGTAAAAACAAGCCAGCACTAAAATTGAGGTCGCCACAGCCAATACCGCAGGATCCGAAGAGTAGAGTGACGCCACTAAAAAACGACCAAAGTAAGTCACCAGTGCTATGCCCACCGCCATCATCATCGCCAGCTGCACAGCTGTGGATACGGCTTTTTTCAGCTCCTGCACATCGTTACTGCCGACCAGATGTCCGACCCTGATGGTGGTGGCCATACCCATACTCATAGGCAGCATAAACACCAAAGCGCTGTAATTATTGGCAATTTGATGACCGGCCACCACTATAGGGCCTAAATGCACAATCATCAGTGGAATAGAGGAGAACAGGGTTACTTCAAAAAACAGCGAAAAGGCAATAGGTGTGCCTATTGCAATGATATGCCATAAGTCTTTGCGATTGGGTTTCAGGTTATCTGGCTTTTTCATATAAAGCGCTGTGCTACGGCTTTTAAAGGCATAAATAGTGATGGCAATAAACATCGCCAGAAACACCAAAGAGGTTGCGACACCACAACCGGCGCCACCTAAAGCCGGCATGCCCAACTTGCCATAAATAAATACATAGTTGGCCGGAATATTAACCAGAATACCAACAAAGGCTATCCACATGGTGGCTTTGGTATTGCCTATGCCTTCAAACAGGTTACGGAAGATCATATAACCTGCGGCCGGATACACGCCATAGCTGACATACACCAGATAATCCACGGCTTTGTCGCGCAGATTGTCTTCCATCGACAAATACTGCAGTGGCAGATGAATAAACTGCATGGCAATGACTATGACTGTAGAGAGCACCATGGCCAGATAAAAACCTTGCAGCGCATTATGCGGAATGGCCTTGTGGTTTTTCGCCCCATACAACTGGGAAATAATAGGGGTCAGCGCCAGCAATAATCCTTGTAAAGTCAGAATAATGGGCAACCAAATGGCAGAGGCCACGGCAATAGCCGCCATATCCAATGCACTGACCCGGCCGGCCATAATAGTGTCAATCACAAACATCATGGTTTGGGTTAACTGAGCCAACATAATAGGGCCGGATAATTTCAGAATGGTTTTTGCTTCAAAGCGGGAAAAAGGTAACATAACAACTCTTGTCAGACAGGCGAAAAAACGCCGTAAAGATAGCACAGCAGGGGCCTTATGTTTACCGGAATAGTTCAGGCGAAAGTTAAAGTCAGTGAAATCAGCGACCAACAACAGTTTAGGCGCTTAACTCTTGAAGTGCCTGTACAGTTATTACAAAACCTAGAGCGGGGCGCCAGTATCTCCGTTAACGGCACTTGTTTAACCGCCACCGAATTTAGTCAGCTTGAGCCTCGCGGTTGGGTGAGCTTTGATGTGATTGACGAAACCCTGGCCAAAACCAATCTGGGGGTTTTAAGCGCTGGTTGTTGGGTGAACTTTGAACGCTCTTTAACTTTTGGCCGTGAAATAGGCGGGCATTTGGTGTCCGGTCATGTGCATGGCACGGCAGAAATTTTAGCGGTCAGCCAGAGCGGGGCGAACTGGCGGGTCGATATTGAGCTCAAACCAGAGTTTAAAAACTATGTGCTAAGCAAAGGTTTTATCAGCATTGATGGCATCAGCCTGACGGTCGGTGAAGTGACAGCACAGAGTTTTAGTCTGCATTTAATACCAGAGACGCTTAACGTCACCACTTTAGGTCAGCGTAAAGCAGGCGACAGAGTCAATATCGAACTGGATCAGCAAACCGTCACTATAGTGGATACGGTAGAACGGGTGCTGGCTGCCCGAAATGCCTAATAATACTGTTCATCTTCGGCGTCGATAAACACCTGCACTTTGTTATGCAGCTCGTCTTTATGGGTTTGTACATGAATAGGGTTGCAGCAGTTGCTGCAATCTTCAACATCGTCCTGATCCTCACCGCTGATATCCAGCGTAATATGAGTGGGGTGGCCACAGAAAGGGCAAAGAATAGTTTTATGCAGTAAGTCCATAGATCCTCCGTTAGCCAAGGCTTGTTGCAGCAGGCGCTGGCGACTGAATATCCACGGGTCCTTCCGTTATTAAGCTCCTGATAGGTTATAGTGTAGGCGTTAAAGCCGCATCAGGCGAAGATAAGGCCCATTTTTATGCCGTAGTTTTGTACCTTGTCGCCGATGATGTTGCCGATAAAGTGTAGCTTCGGTTATGATGCAGCCGCTTTTTGTTAAAAACAGTCCCAACTACGTGTTGTGCTGCTTTGTTCTACCGCTCGTAAGGTTGAACCGCAAAAAATACTCCCTTAATTTAAATTGAATCAACATGTGACCCTTGGTACGGGCCACCACTGTGAGGACTTATCATGCCAGTTATTACTTTACCTGACGGTAGTCAGCGTTCGTACGACAATCCTTTATCTGTATTAGACGTTGCCAAAGACATAGGCCCAGGTCTGGCGAAAGCCACCATAGCGGGCAAAATCAATGGCCAGTTGGTTGATGCCTGTGAGCTAATCAGCTCTGATGCCTCTTTAAGTATTGTCACCGCCAAAGATCAGGAAGGCCTGGAAATTATCCGCCACTCCTGTGCGCATTTGTTAGGTCATGCCATTAAGCAGTTATGGCCGAACACCAAAATGGCGATTGGTCCTGTCATCGACAACGGCTTTTATTACGATGTGGATTTAGACCGTCCAATCAGCAGCGATGATTTAGCGCAACTTGAAGAGCGCATGCTGCAACTGGCCAAAACCGAATATGACGTAGTGAAGAAAAAAGTAAGCTGGCAACAGGCTTATGACACCTTCGCTCTGCGTGGCGAAAGCTACAAAATGGAAATCCTCGACCAGAACGTCGCCAAAGACGATCAGCCGGGTTTATACCATCACGAAGAATACATCGATATGTGCCGTGGTCCACACGTGCCTAACATGCGGTTCTGTCAGCATTTTAAAATAATGAAAGTGGCCGGCGCCTACTGGCGTGGTGATGCAAAAAACAAAATGCTGCAGCGTATTTACGGCACAGCCTGGGCTGATAAAAAGCAATTAGCGGCTTATTTACTGCAACTGGAAGAAGCGGAAAAACGCGATCACCGTAAGATTGGTAAAGCCTTAGGTTTATTCCACTGGCAGGAAGAAGCGCCTGGTATGGTGTTCTGGCACAACGATGGCTGGACTATTTTCCGCGAGCTGGAAACTTTTGTCCGTGAAAAGCTGAACCAGTACGATTATCAGGAAGTGAAAGGTCCATTTATGATGGACAAAGTGCTGTGGGAACGTTCAGGTCACTGGGAAAAGTACTCCGACAATATGTTTGTCACCAGTTCTGAAAACCGTGATTACGCCATCAAGCCAATGAACTGTCCTGGCCATGTGCAGATTTTTAATCAGGGCTTAAAGTCGTACCGTGATTTACCGCTGCGGATGGCTGAATTTGGTTGCTGTCACCGTAACGAGCCATCCGGTGGTTTACACGGCCTGATGCGGGTGCGTGGTTTTACTCAGGATGACGCCCATATCTTCTGTACTGAAGATCAGGTGCAGGCTGAAGTATCCAACTGCATCAAAATGGTCTTCGACGTGTACAGCACTTTTGGTTTCAAAGATGTGCAGGTGAAATTATCCACCCGTCCTGAAAAACGCATTGGTACTGACGAAATGTGGCACCGTGCCGAGCAGGGTTTAGCAGAAGCTTTGGATGCCAACGGCATAGCTTATGATCTGCAACCGGGCGAAGGTGCCTTTTATGGCCCTAAAATTGAATTTACTTTGCATGATTGCTTAGGCCGTGCCTGGCAGTGTGGTACAGTGCAGCTCGATTTCGCTTTACCTGGTCGTTTAGGTGCAAGTTTTGTTGCCGAAGGCAATGACAGACAAGTGCCAGTGATGATCCACCGCGCAATTTTAGGTTCGCTGGAGCGTTTTATCGGTATTCTGATTGAAGAATATGCAGGCTTTTTCCCGGCCTGGTTAGCCCCGACTCAGGTTGTGGTGATGAATATTACCGATAATCAGGCCGAATATGTGCAGGATTTAGTAAAAACTTTCAAATCTCATGGTATTAGAGCAACTTCTGACTTGAGAAATGAGAAGATAGGCTTTAAAATCCGCGAGCACACGCTACAGCGTGTTCCTTATTTAGTGGTAGTCGGTGACAAAGAAGTGGAAGCCGGCGATATCGCGTTAAGAACACGTAAAGGCGAAGACCTCGGAAAAATGAGTGTGAACGACTTCATCACGAAGTTAACCACTGAAATTAAAAACCGGGTCTGATTATTTTCACTCTTGGAGGAACATACTATTAAAGTAGGAAAGAAAACTTTACCGTCGAACAGACCGAATCGTATTAACGAAGAAATCACCGTTAAAGAGGTGCGTTTATTAGGTCTGGAAGGTGAACAATTAGGTGTGGTTAACACTTCAGAAGCTATTCGTTTAGCTGAAGAAGCAGGCGCTGACCTGGTAGAGATCAGCCCAACAGCTGAACCCCCTGTTTGTAAGTTGATGGACTATGGTAAGTTCCTGTTTGAGAAAGGCAAAGCTGCTAAAGAGCAGAAGAAAAAGCAAAAACAGATCCAGATCAAGGAAATTAAATTCCGGCCTGGAACTGATGAAGGCGATTACCAGGTAAAACTACGCAACCTGCGTCGCTTCATTGAAGAGGGTGACAAAGCTAAAGTAACGCTGCGCTATCGCGGTCGTGAAATGGCGCATCTGGACATCGGTATTGAGATGCTTAACCGGATTAAAGAAGATATGTCAGACATTTCTGTCTGCGAATCTTTCCCAAGCCGTGTTGAGGGTCGTCAGATGATCATGATGCTGGCCCCAAATAAGAAGTAATAAGTGCATTCAAGCATAAGATACGCCGCTTGAATAAAGCGGCGTTTTTTATCGCCTTATTATTCGTTGTAATCTAAACAATGCGAGTTATTTAACTATGCCAAAGATGAAAAACAACAAAGGTGCTGCAAAGCGCTTTAAGAAAACCGGCTCAGGCGGTTTTAAACGTAAGCAATCACATCTTCGCCACATTCTGACGAAGAAGTCTTCTAAGCGTAAGCGTCAGTTAGGTCCAAAAACGTTAGTTGCAAAAGTTGACGTTGCTGGTATCGCTCGTTGTCTGCCATACGCATAATTTAGGAGATTTCAAATGCCAAGAGTAAAACGTGGTGTGACAGCTCGCGCTCGTCACAAGAAGGTGTTAAACCAGGCTAAAGGTTACTACGGTGCCCGCAGTCGTGTTTATCGTGTCGCTTTCCAGGCAGTTATCAAAGCTGGCCAATACGCTTACCGCGACCGTCGTCAACGTAAACGTCAATTCCGTCAACTGTGGATCGCGCGTATCAACGCTGCATCCCGTCAGAACGGTTTATCTTACAGCCGCTTCATCGATGGTCTGAAAAGAGCATCTGTTGAAATCGACCGTAAGATCCTGGCTGATATCGCTGTATACGACAAAGGCGCATTTGCTGCTTTAGTCGCTAAGGCAAAAGAAGCTTTAGCTGCTTAATTCTTTGAGCAGAGTAAAAGGCCACCTTCGGGTGGCTTTTTTATGTCTGCAACAGGGTAAAATAATCCGCAGAATGCTGTTATATTTCAGGCAGCTTAAATCGCTGTCCTTACTTTTTGTCTGTCCCGCTGATCTGCATAAGGATCACAAAAAGGCAGTTGGCGGGTGAAGCTGGCTATCGACTGGACTTTGCCACGCTGTGGTCTTAAGGTTGACCAGTAACGGCCGCCACCTTTGGGATCTTTGCTCCAGCGCGGCTGAGTGATGACACCATCAGTTTTTACCCATTTACTCATGATTTTTACACCGCAGCTCAAGTTCACTTTAGGGTCGTGCAAATGCTGTGGCTGCTTTACATCACAGGCATAACGGGGCTGATTAGCACTCTCATGGGAGATTTGTAGTAAACCACGGCTAATCACCCGGCGGCCTTTACCGTCTTTAAACTTTTCCTGATAAAAAGACTGAGGCTTAAAATTGCTCTCAGGTTTGGCCATAGCGGAAAACAAAGCGACCCAAAACTGACTGCGTTGTTGTTGCGGCAAACTGGCATAACGAGGGCAAAAGTTTTGTACGTCAGCAGGCACCAGTTTTACCAACGGAGATTGGGCTACAGCGCGCTCTGTGATTCTGGTCCAGCTGCCATCAGGGTTATTTTCAGACCAGGCAGCATAGTCAGTATTGTTATGATGGTTCAGACTTCCTGCCTGAGCTGAGACGGCAAAGATGGCAGTAAAGCAAACAAGGATCCGGTGTAGTGGCATCTGTTGGTTTTATTCTTCTGTTATGGTGGTTTTGTATCGGCGGTGTTCAGCCGAACTTCAGCTTCAGACTAGTGTTTTGTTCTGCTGAGCTCAAGCATTATCCGGGTTAGATCTGCTATTCGTACGATTTCTGTTCAGTGAGGCTACCTGCGGACTGGCAGAGGCAGAAAAAACCAGATATGGTACTGCTATCCCGGCATTTTTCAGGTGTAACATGCCTCACGATCATTCAAACCCAGGACACAAAACTCATCAGCATGGTTCGGCTTGTCAGCACGAGCATCACGAGGCACCTGATCATAGCCATGGCACGGAGCCTGCGCATGAGCACGGACATTCGCATTCCCATGGCCTTTTTGGTCATCACCACCATCATCATGGATCTGAATCGGGCAATATTGCTACAGCATTTTGGCTGAATTTCAGTTTTACCATCATTGAGTTTATCGGTGGTTGGCTGACCAACAGTGTGGCTATTATGGCTGACGCTATGCATGATTTAGGCGATTCGCTGGCCATAGCTTTTGCCTGGTTTGCGGCCAAAGTCGCAGGCAAAGAGGCCACACCCCGTTACAGTTATGGCTATCGGCGCTGGTCCTTGTTAAGTGCGTTGATCAACAGCGTTATTTTGGTGCTGGGGTCTTGCTGGATTCTGTATGAAGCCATACCACGTTTATGGGAGCCGCAACTGCCTCATGCCATGGGCATGATGGCTCTGGCGGTTTTGGGTGTGTTGGTGAATGGCGCTGCGGTGTTTAAACTGCGGGGCGGCAAAACTCAAAATGAACAAATTTTAACCTGGCATTTGCTGGAAGATGTTTTAGGTTGGGTGGCTGTGCTGGTGGGGGCGATTCTGATTTATTTCACAGACTGGGCCTGGTTAGATCCGCTGTTAAGTATTGGTTTTACTTGTTTTATTCTGATTAACGTCTGGCGTAATTTACGCCGCACTCTGGCATTGTTTTTACAGGTCAGCCCGGATCCAAAACTGGCCGCTAAAATCGAACATCAGTTGCAGGACCTGAGTTTTGTGCAGGACGTGCATCACCTGCATTTATGGTCTCTGGATGGCGAAAAACACGTGTTGACCGCCCATCTGGTGTTAAAGGCCGAAGTGGCTGCAGAGCAGCTTAAAGTTCATAAAGAGCAAATCAGGCAGTTGCTCCAGCCATATCAGCTGGAACATACCACCATAGAATTTGAGTTTAATCAGGAAGTGTGTCGGGACCAGCATTAAATCAACACAGAGGGGCAGAACACCACTGCCCCTACAACTGACCATCCTGCAGACTGATTTCATCCAGCGACAGTGAAAAACTGGGAATAAAAACCTCGAGGAAATAATTCACCTCAGGCAAAGCATAACTTTCCAGTACTGTCTCCAGACGCTTTTTCGCCAGCACAAACTCATGATTGCCTGCGGAGAGTTCCTCCAGAGTTTTCACATAAGCACAGAGTGTATCCGCCGCTTTGACCAACAACTTTTCATCGGCCGAATACTGCTCTGAAAGCAATAACGACTGATAAAATGGCTGCAATTTCTCTGGCAGCATCGACAGCAGCTTGTGTTCAGCAATACGTTCTATTTTTTTGTATTCCTGAGCGATCTGCGCATTAAAGTATTTGACCGGAGTAGGTAAATCACCGGTCAACACCTCGCTGGCGTCGTGAAACAACGCCAAAGTCGCGACCCGTTCCGGCTTCACTTCACCTGCAAAGATTTCACGACGAATAAGCGCCAGCATATGGGCAACTACAGCCACCTGGTGGCTGTGTTCAGCCACATTCTCAGTATTGACGTTACGCATCAGCGGCCATCTGTTGATCAGCTTCATCCTAAACAGATGTGCAAAAAAATGGCTTGGTGCTTTGTGTTCTGGCCCGGCCATTATTGCTGATAACCAGGTAAAAACTGAGCAAGCCTGCCGATTGCCATTTCCAGCTGTTCTTTGTGGGGTAAAAACACAATGCGGAAATGATCCGGCTCAGGCCAGTTAAAAGCCCGGCCATGCACCAGCAGGACTTTGTGCTGACGTAAAAAATCCAGCACCATCAACTCGTCATCTTTGATTTTGAATTTTTTACGGTCCAGTTTAGGGAATAAGTACATGGCCCCTTTGGGGCGCACACAGCTGATGCCATCGATCTGATCATATAAGCGGCCGCCGGGCACTATCAGCTCGTTGATGCTTTGATAGCCCCCCAGTGCCGTTTGCACTGCATGCTGACAAGGTACGTTGGCGCATAGGCGCATAGAGGCAAGAATATTCAGACCTTCAATATAATGTTTGGCCAGATGTTTTGCGCCTGATAATAAAATCCAGCCCACTCTGAAACCCGCAATACGGTAATTTTTTGATAAACCACCGAAGGTCAACACAAACAAATCGTCAGCCAGTGAAGCAGTAGTGACATGCTCCGCACCATCATACAAAATTTTATCGTAAATTTCGTCGCTCAGTACCACCAGCTTATGCTCGCGGGCAACGGCTAATAATTCAGTTAAGAAGGCTTTAGAGTACACGGCGCCTGTTGGGTTGTTGGGATTAATCAGCACCAGAGCTTTAGTTTTTTTTGTGATTTTGGCGCGAATATCGGCTAAATCAGGGAACCAGTCTGATTGCTCATCACAGCGATAATGCACAGCATTACCTCCGGCCAGGTTCACAGCTGCAGTCCAGAGCGGGTAATCAGGGGAGGGGATCAACACCTCATCGCCGTTATTCAGCAAGGCCTGTAACGACATCAGAATAAGCTCGGAGACACCATTGCCAATATACACATCATCGGCACCTGCACCTAAAATGCCACGCTGCTGATAATACTGAGCGACGGCAACCCGGGCTGAATAAATGCCTTGCGAGTCGCTATAGCCCTGAGCTGTGGGCAGGTTATGGATCACGTGTTTTAAAATTTCATCCGGCGCTTCAAAACCAAAAGGCGCGGGATTACCAATATTGAGCTTTAAAATACGCTGACCTTCTTCTTCCATCCGTTTGGCTTCACGTGCCACCGGACCCCGAATGTCATAACAAACCCCATCTAATTTTGTCGAGCGCTCAATTGGTTTCATACCGCTATCCTTATGTCTCCGTCTATTGTTTTTATTGAATATACTTGCTTACACCTTTTTACACGCCTAGACGTCTTTTGCAAGTATGATTGCAAAAAAAAAGCGGGAAAATCAGGAGCTTTATGCTAAGTCTGCGAACTATCCCTGTGGGCGCCGTGGTGGGCTGCGAAATTTTTCAGTTTTTTGAACATACAGGTATTTATATAGGGGACGGACAAATAGTGGAGCTGGCAGGCTCTGGCCTGGTGCGCTCATTATCTTTTAACCGGTTTTTATCGGACAGATCCGGCGCTGAGTTAATTTTTTCAACGTATACAGCAGTAGACATCATAGGCTCCGAAATTGCGGCTAACAGGGCTATAGAACAGATTTATAGCTACCAGGACTATGATTTATTGCGGAACAACTGTCACCGCTTTACTTACAGTTGTATCAGCGGTGACTCTTTACCTTTAACCAGTTTTTATGATTTAAAACAGGCGTTAGCAACATACTGGCGCTTTACACCAAACTGGATCCATAAAGCGCCCTGACAACCAGCCCTTTGGCTGTTTACTGGTTATCACGTACTTCAATATCACCAACACCCACATTGGCTTCCAGCTCTTTTTTACCTTCACCATGCAGCTGACTTGAACTGGTAACCAGTACCTGGTCGCGTTCATACCGGCCTTTGCCGCCTTTAATGGAGGTATCACCTACACCAGCATCCAGTTTAATGGAATCGAACAGGCTGGTATCCACATCAATATCTATTTCTCCAACCCCCAGATCGACATTGATATCTGAAACCAAATCATCAATTTCGACAGAACCTACACCTAAATTCAATGCCACGGCCATTTCTGCAGGCAGAGTCACAGTCCAGTTTTGCTCAACATCATCATCGTCTTCCAAATCAACTTTTAGTTTTAAGGTTGAACCATTATCTCGGATACTGATTTGAGCATCGGATAAATCACTGCTGCGGCCTAACCAGTCTTCGTCCGGTTCAAGCTCTACTACTAAGCTGATGTCTGTCCCTTTAGCGACTTTGACCTGGATTTCACCCACCGGGACATCCA
>CBIMJC010000103.1:0-12167 GCA_966244125.1 uncultured Rheinheimera sp. | reverse complement strand
TGGTTATTAAGTCAGGGCTCGCTGACAGCTTTGCTGAAAAACCGTTGTCAGGTATTCAGACTGGAGCTGGTGACAGAACACTGGCAGACGTTGCCCGAGTTTTTACAGCAGCAATGGCAACAAACTCAGGGACTAAAACGGGATGTGATCCTGTGGTGTGACAGCAAACCCTGTGTTTATGCCCAAAGCTGGTTACCTGAATCTACGCTGGAGCAGATGGAGCCTTTAGCCCGGCTTGGCTCTCAGCCTTTAGGTGAGTATATTTTCCAGCATGCAAGTTTAGAGCGTGGAGCCATAGAAGTGGCAGAGCTTGACGCAGGTATGCAACTGCCTGTGGTTGGAACACAGCCGCCTTTGTGGGCCAGACGTTCCATCTTTGTGGTGCAGCAGCAGCCTTTGTTGGTGCAGGAAATCTTTTTACCCGGAGTGCTGGAATTATGAGATGGCAATTGCAATGGCAGCATTGGCCTTATTATCGCCAGATCATGAGGTTAGACAGGCCTATAGGGATTTATCTGCTGTTATGGCCGACCTGGTGGGCCTTGTGGTTATTGTCTTCCGGTTTGCCGGATTTAACTTTGCTTGCTGTATTCAGTACCGGAGTAGTGCTGATGCGCTCTGCAGGTTGTGTGATCAACGATTATGCAGACCGCAATTTTGATGGCCATGTTGAGCGCACAAAAGAACGGCCTCTGGCGGCTGGTCTTATCAGCGGCACCGAAGCTATACAACTTTTTGTGCTGCTGATGTTATGCAGTGCCAGCCTGCTGCTGTTTTTAAGCCCTGCAACACAA
This sequence comes from uncultured Rheinheimera sp., assembly GCA_966244125.1. GTDB lineage: Bacteria > Pseudomonadota > Gammaproteobacteria > Enterobacterales > Alteromonadaceae > Pararheinheimera. The sequence goes on along the minus strand of CBIMJC010000103.1, from coordinate 11,373 downwards.
TTGCTGGCTTTAGTGGCTGTGGCTTTGGCTATTCTTTACCCCTTTATGAAACGCTTTACTTACCTGCCTCAGTTTGTACTGGGCGCCGCTTACAGCTGGGGTATTCCTATGGCGGCTATGGCGGTGACTGGCACTATTCCGTTGTGGATTTGGGCTTTGTATCTGGCCAATTTACTCTGGACTGTGGCCTTTGATACCTTTTATGCCATGGTTGATATGAATGACGATAAAACCATAGGTGTGAAGTCCACTGCTTTATTGTTTGACCCCTATTGCCACCCTGTGATTGCCGTATTGCAGCTGCTGTTTTTAGCCTTGATGGCCTGGGTTGGCCAACAAAATGGCATGGGCTTATTTTTCTACTCCGCTTTGTTTTTAGTGTTGCTCAGTTTTATCCACCAGCACTGGCAGGCGAAAACTCAGGGCAGGGCGGGTTGTTTGCAGGCATTTTTAAACAACCATTACAGTGGATTATTGCTTTTTGCCGGTATAGGTCTGGATTTGTTATAAGTCAGCGCGCTGTTTCCGTCGCCAGGGCAATAACAAAGCCCCCGTCAGGGTAAAAAACAAAGCTGTAGCGGAAAACACTATCAGCAGTGGATGATTAAAATCTTCCCTGTCCTGATAATCCATAATATGTAACATCCAGACAAAATCGAACAAGCGCCAGTTATTGGTGCGCACGGATAAAAGTTTACCCGTCTGATCCTCCAGATAAAAACTGCTGCCTTCTGCGTCTGCAAACTGCACCAGCCACAAAGGCGCAGCTAAGTGCCTGACTTCAAAAGGTGCTTCTGTCAGATGTTGTACCCTGTTGATCTGAGCTTCACCTGCATATTGCTGCAATGCTAATTCTTTAACCTGAGCTTCAGTCAGAGCAGGCAGCATTTCTGCGGTTAAGGCAGAATAAAACAGTTGTTCATCGTCTTTGCTGAACTGATACACCGGAGTCTTGCCCTGATGGCTGAGTTTCAGCTGGTGCTGTGGGTGCAGTTGCGCCAGTCCGGCCGGGGAGATGGCCTGACGCCAGTCTGGTGGAGCCAACGCCTGACGCAGATGTTCGCCCCGTACTTCACTGATCGGTAAGAGACTCATCACCAGCCCGCTGCCAAACCAACAGATCAATTGCAATAACAACACCCAGCCAAGGTATTTGTGTATCTTGCGCCAGACATGCAGACGTAGCCCTAAACTCATAACAAAAAAGCCTTTGGAATCAAGTTTCAACTACTTTGCCACAGGCAAAAAAAAACTGCGAGAAAGCCCGCAGTTTTCTGAGGCGACAGGTACTCAGGGCTGGGCTGGTGCAGGAAAGCGGATAACCGGGCCTGTAGCTGTTTGACCAGGAGCCAGATAAGCCGGTGCTGGCTGGCCTGCTGCGCCAAGCTTTTTGACAAAATGGTAGATGGCTTTTAAGTCATTTTCTTCCATGTCTCTTAATGCAAACCAGGGCATAGGCGGGCGAAATTGTGCTGTTTTTGCCATGGCTAACCATTGTTGTTCTGTCAGCTTCGCCATACTCAGGCGTAAGTTGCCGGGATAGGTGGTGCCCCATGGGCCTTGCCAGCCTAACTGATCTCCCTGCAACCATTGCTCTTGAGGGATCTGACCTGCGGTAGCGGCATAACCTGCCGTATGACAATCGTTGCAACCAGCAATACGTGTTAAGTACTCGCCACGTTTGATCAATTGCTCCAGCTCAGCTGCGGTTTCTGTTGCCTGGGCTGTTGTTATGCTGAAGTTCACTAAAATAAACAAACCTGCTATTAAAGGATGGCTTTTCATCATCTGTTCCTGTGCTGTGCTCACCGCTCAATAGGCTTTGGATCATCTTGAGCTGTATGCGTCTGTCTGCTGCTGTGGACCTGGTCTATCGGGCTTTATTCCAACTTTTATGTGTCAAAGTGTAATTCTTGCCCTTGCTCCTGCAGTTCCTAATCTGACGGCCTGATGGCCGCAGGGCGCAATAATAAAGGGCCTGAGCTGTTGGGCTGGTTAAATTACAGCTAACATAATCCTAAATTAACCTTAAGACGACGCAGTTTTACCTGTTATGGGGGCTTCGCCTCTATTGCGGATTTTTTCGCTTTACCCTTATGCTTCAGCTGCAGATCAAAGGAGAGGGTCATGTCCGTATCTATAGTGTTTCATCAGAGCTTAATGGAGTTTATCCATCAGGGGCTGTCTATCACTGCGGCATCGCGGGACCCCCGCCTTATTCCTTCGATTAGTAAGGCGTTAGCCAGCAGGGTTTTGCCACAAAGCCGGGAAATTCGTATTTATGTCAATCAACAGCAGGCTGGCCGCTTATTGGCGGACGTCGCTGTCTCTGAGCGTATCGCTGTGACTTATTGTCTGCCCAGCAGTCATAAAACCATTCAGATTAAAGGCAAGGCCGCAAAGCAAGTTCCGCTGATGCCTGAAGATTTTGACTATTGCCTGCAGTACACCAGGCGTCTTGCTGTGGATCTGGAGTCTATGGGGTATAACCCTGTGACCGTTGCACGTTATCTGCATCTTGATGCAGACCAACTGGCGGTGATCAGCTTCCAGCCTGACTCAGTTTATGAGCAAAGTCCTGGTGAAAAAGCCGGTGAGCCCATGGAGTTAAACTGATGTTAAAGCTGGAACAGTTGCGAGACTGCTTTGAAGGCTACATTCCATCCACTATTGCAACCTGTGATGCTGAAGGCATTCCTAATGTCAGTTATGTATCCCAGGTGCATTATGTCGACAGTCAGCATATTGCGTTAACCTTTCAGTTTTTTAATAAAACCAGACGCAACATTCTGGAAAATCCTCAGGCGACTTTGCTGATAGCCGATCCTTATACTGCAGCCAAATACCAGTTGGCTGTGTTGTACCGGCGCACTGAAGAGTCGGGGCCGTTATTTGAAAGTATGAAAGCCAAGCTGGCGGGTTTGGCTTCTGAATCAGGTATGCAGGATGTTTTTGTGCTCAAAGGCGCAGATATTTATCAGGTGCTGAGTATTGAAGCTCAGGATAAAGCTGCTGCTGCATTGTTGCCTGTGACAGATCCGCTGCTGGTGCTGAAGCAATTGATGCAACAGCTGAATCAGGCGCAGGATCTGGCACAGCTGTTTCAATGGACTATGGCGGCTTTGCAGCAAGGACTGGCGATAGAACATGCCATGCTGCTGATTGCCGATGAATCAGCGGCCAAGCTGTATACGGTCGAAACTATAGGGTACAGCCCTTCTGGTATAGGCTCTGAGATCCCCTTTGGTTGTGGTGTGATAGGCACTGCCGCTTTGTACAAAACCCCGATAAGGGTTGGAAACGCAGCACTGGATTACAACTATCTGCAACTGCTGGATAAATGCCCTGAAGCAGCATTACAGCCTTCGCTGGAAACCTTAATAGCTTACCCGGGCCTGGCTCAGCCCCAAAGCCAGCTGGCTGTGCCTGTGATATTGTCGCAGCGCTTATTAGCTGTGCTCTATGTTGAATGTGAACAAGCCAGGCGTTTTAGTTATTCAGATGAAGACGTACTGACTTGTCTGGTGATGCAGCTGGCTTTACATATGGCAAGATTGCAACCCACTGAGCCTGAAACTGAGTTATGGCTCAAAGAGCCCAGGGCCGAAGTGATACAGGAAGGAGCTCTGGTTGGTATTCGTTATTTCAGCAGGGACCACAGCATCTTTGTCGATCAGGACTACCTGATCAAAGGTGTGGCTGGCGCTATTTTGTGGCGCTTGCTCAGTTTGTATCAGCAACAAGGCCGGGTACAGTTTTCCAACAAAGAGTTACGACTGGATAAAGCGCTAAACCTGCCGGAGATCGATGACAATCTGGAAACCCGTCTGCTGCTGTTGCAAAGACGTTTGGCCGAGCGTTGTGATTTTATTCAGATCCAGAAGACAGGCCGGGGCTGTTTTCAGCTTGAAGTCAAAAGGGGCTTACAACTGCAGTGTCAGCTGTGAAACTGATCACAAGGCCGGATCTATCCTGCCCTGAATACTGCTGTTATGCCTGAACCAGCCGGCAATACTGTAGCGGGTTTCGTTGGCTGGCAGCACTTCATGCGGAAAACGACAACTTTCAAATATCACCAAAGTACCAGCTTTCGGCTGAACCCGGGTTAACAACTGCTCCTGCTCGTCATAAAGAACCAGTTCTCCGCCTTGTGCCGGCGTATTCAGATAACAGACTGTGGACAGCACTCTGTTGGAGCGGCCGACAAAAGCATCCAGATGCTTCTGGTAAAAATCGCCCTGCTGATAGCGGGCGTAATGGGCTTCAAAATCTATTAAACCTAAAAAGCAGCGCTGGTTCATGTCCTGTTGCAGCTGTGCCATCTGTTGTAAATACTGCTGCTGCACCGGGTTGTGTTGGTTCAGCCAGGCTGTGTGATCGCGTCTTACCTGCTGATTCAGCTGGTGCTGGCCCTGACGTCCAACCCCCGCCGCTGTCAGAGTTTGTTGTTGTACATCCTGATACAAAGCCTGACATAAGTCAGCCGGAATAGCCTGCTCTACTACCACATAACCCTGCTGATAAAAGGGGGAGGCTATCTGTTCCAGCCAGTCTGTTAAGGTGGGCCATTGATAGGACATAAAAACCAGTCTGCGTTGTGTTGCCAGGAAATGCCGGCTTTGTACGCCAGATGCACTAAGCTGTCAAGACAACAGCGTTCTGCAACGCTGCTGTCTTGAAGAAGAGATGCTTAATACTGGTAATAGCTGGCCTTTTTCAATAAAGCAGCTGCATCAATTTTGCCTGTGACACACTGGTTGATGTCGGATTTTTTCACCACCCAGTAGTGATCCTTCGCATTGTCACGGCCTGACAGACTTAATTGGAAGGAGACAAACTCCTGTTCTTTTAAGTCTCTTAAACTGGCGCCGTAATCACATAAGGTATTACTGAACACCTGGCCTATTTTGGTCACCAGTTCAGTCTGGCGCTGCGCCGCCAGCTTTTGTTGCTCAGCACGCTTTTTATTGTATTCCTGCTCTTGTTCTGTCAGATTTTTTTGCAGTTGAGCCAGCTGGCTTTTCAACTGCTCTGACTTTTTGTTAATTTCAGCCAGCTTTTTTTGCTGATCTGAATCCAATTTGCTGACTTTAGCTGAGAACTCGATATCGCGTTTTTCCCGCTCGTAATCCCGTAAATCGCGTTCTATATCCCGGCGTTCTTCCCGCAGATCCCTAAGCTTTTCGCTTTGATCCTGCTGTTGTTCTGCCATGGCTTCGGCGGCTTCAGCCAATTCTTCCATTGCTTCTTCGTCAAAGCTAAAACTAAAGCTGTTGCCGTTTTCTGAAATACTGATGGAGTTTGCCACGTTGGTTGACACTGCCACTGCAGCCGCTGGTGCCACAGGGGCAACTGGTGGCATAGGAGGCATCACAAAATGCCGTAACCAGCCGCTGTTGCTATCCACCCGGAACGCCACACCCTGGCCAAACAGGTAGCTGTGCTGAATACGTCCAATACTGGAATGCTCTTCACCTCCTAAGGAGCTTTGCAGTATGTCCTGCATTATTTTCAGGTTTTGCCCCAGTTTGGCGTTCACTTCTGTCGCAGCAAAACCATGACTTGCGATCATAAGGCTTGCCAGCAAGGATACTTTGCTGAATATCTTCATCATTGTGTTACTCCACTACGTTATCTGTTCTGAGTGTTCGGTGACGCGCCAAGATCCAATCTGGCCTGGCTTGGCTGGTAATTTTCCTGCCAGTAATGCCAGTCTGACTGACGTTGCTGATTGAGGTATTCCACCAGTTCCAGCATGTCGGTGCGTCTTTCTTTGGTTTGTTGTTCTGTTAAATAATCCTTCAGCAAAATCAGCTGTGAAGCCTGCTGCTGTTGAGTGTTCTGTAACTGGGTCTGGATATAATCCTGCTGTTCTTTGCGATAGCTGGCCAATAAGGTTTCCAGTTGTTGCTGCTGCATTTGTTGTCCGCCGCGCCAGCTTAATGTCAGGCCACTGTCCTGCATTTGCAGCTCCAGCGGAGACAGGCTGACGACTAAAGCCACAACCGAAAAAGCAACGCTTAATTTGGGCCACCAGTTGCTGCTTTTCGCCGGACGTTGCCATTGCTGGGCAAACATCGACATAGTGTCGATTTCAGGCACTGGGGCATAAAATGGCGCTTTGGCCTGACGCTGTAACATCTGCGCTGTATGAAAACGATCAAGCCATTCACTCTGTGGATCCAGCTGCTGTTCGCATTCGCTGGCCGTGATTTTTCCGGCCAGCCAGGCTTCAAAAATTTGCTGACTGTTCGACATCTGCTAACTCCAACTGCGTACGCAGTTTATCTAAGGCCGCGTAAAATCTTGATTTGATGGTATTGCTTGACAGTGCCAGCTGATCGGCAATCTCATCAAAAGTAAAGTGTTGATAAAACCTCAGTTCAACCACCAGCCTTTGCTCAGGTGGTAAAGCTCGCAACTGTTGTTGCACCAGCCGCTGCGTATGCTGACCATAGAGCTGCTGTTCAAAACTTGGGGCTTCATCATCATAAAAATCATGTTCCTCAGTAAATTCAGTGGTGCTTTTTCTCTTTCTGAGCATATCCATGGCTCTGTAGTTGGCTATGCCAAACAACCAGCTTTTAAAGGAACTGTCACCACGGTACTGCGCCAGATTACGGCACAGTACGATCAGCACGTCCTGCAATAAATCGCGGGCGTCATCGGGTGAGCCCAATAAACGCAGGCCAAAGTAATACAGGGGCGCCTGATATCTCGACACCAATTGTTGCCAGGCTTTGGCATCGCCGCCTATGGCTTTTTCTATTAAGCTCTCGTCGCTGCGTTTAAACACTTTTCGTCTGTTATGAAGTTGTATTGATGATAAGTCGTACAGGCATGGAAAATAGTTTGCCTGATTTGACAAAAAAGCAGGAATATTTTTGAAGAGTTTTTAAGTGTATAAATATAAAGGAGAATTTCTGAAGAAATTCTCCCGGTTTTTTTCTGCTTATGACGCTGGGCTTGTTAAGGGCCGTGATAAGCGGCGTTTAAACCAGATAGTGGCAGGCACACCTATAAGGCTTGGGATCAGCCAGGGCAACATTATCCAGTGGCCAGTTAATAACTCGGCAAACAAAGCACGGCCACCAAAGGCAAAAAAAGCGGTGTAAGCAGCAATGCCGGAGCCAATCATGGCTGAGGCGTGCTCTATTAACCAGCGGTTGGCAGTCACAGTTTTTGTATGCAGGTAAGCCAGAATGCTGAAGCTGGTCACCAGCGAAATGCCTGCAAACACCATAACCAGTGGCATGTTAAACACAAAACCTTGCCATGCCGCGTACAAAGCCACGACCACAAGCAACCAGACCGGCGCCTGATAACTCCAGTGTTTTAATGGCTCACGGTTTTGTTTACAGAAAAGGCTGCCGGTAGCATGACGGATAGTGACCCAGGTCAGCAGGCTGAGTAAAAACAAAAACAGATTAATCAGCATAAAAAACTCTAATTTACGCTGTGGAATTTGGCCGTCGACCATTAAATCCGCACCTTTAATCCCAACAGGATCAAACCAGACCATACTGGTCATCACCAGACCACTTAAAGCCACAGCTTTCATAAGATGAGCATACTAACGGCCGGATCTGCGATGCAAAGTGCTGCCTTTACGGCTCAGCATAGGTAACCAGAACAACAGCAGTGCAATGACACCTAATACAATATGCAGTTTTAATAACAGGCTATGTAGCGTTAACATCATCATTCTCCCTTTAACAGATGCATTCAGACTAAAACTTCAGCTGTGTTTTCGCAGGTGCCAGAAGTCAGGATTTTTCACTGTGACTTTTGGCCTATTGAGCCGACTTTGAAATCAGGCATACTGCAAAACAACGTCATCAAGATCAGTAAAGCGTTAATGAAACTAAAAAATTCAATAGCATGGGATGTTGTGGCCGGGCTGCTGACCTGGTTTCTGGTTTTTATACTGAGTCTGTGGCTGATGTGGCCAGATGACAAACTCTGGACTTTATGGCCCTGGGTTGTGCCCTTGTTTATGCTCAACGGTGCTTGTTTTTATTGGGTAACCCGAAGCGACGAGCGGAATGGACCTTTACCCCCTCTGATGTTGTGTTGTTACCTGGTACAACTGCTGACCGCTTTGGCACTGAACTGGATGCTGCCGCTGGGTTATCTGGCGATCCTGAGCATTATCTGGGTTTCGGTGTTGCCTTATCTGGTGTCGATGCGAACAGCAGTGTTGATCACTATTGCCGTATTGGGGCTTTGGTATGGAGTGGATTCTGTCCTTGAACAAAGCTCCATGTGGATCACCGGACTTTTGTTCAGCAGTTTTCACTTTTTTGCCTTGTTAATGACTCATCAGGCTCGTTCTGAGCAACGCGCCAGACAGGAATTGCAACACAGCCATCAGCAATTACTGGCGACTCAGGACTTGCTGATGGTGGCCTCCCAGCAGCAGGAGCGAACCCGGATTGCCAGGGATTTGCATGATGTGTTGGGGCATCACTTAACAGCTTTAACTATTAATTTGCAGGTGGCAGGGCATTTAACTGAAGGCGAAGCCAAAGCCAAAGTGGACCAATGCCATCAGATTGCCAAACTGCTGTTATCCGACGTGCGCGAATCCGTCAGTGCCTTGCGTGAACATCAGCAGTTCTCTATTTATCAGGCGCTGGAGAAACTGTTGACCGCAGTGCCCGGCCTGAGAGTGCAGTGGCATTGTCCGCAGAATGCAGAACTGGCCGATGTGAACGTTGCACGGCACCTGTTGCTGATTGTGCAGGAAGCTTTAACTAATACCTTAAGGCATAGTCAGGCCAGCGAGTTTTATTTGTCCGTACAGCAGCAGGACGGTTTTTTACAGCTGATGATGCACGACAACGGCAAAGTTGCGCCGGACTGGAAACCCGGTAATGGTTTAACTGGCATGAAAGAGCGGGTAGCCTCCTGTGCTGGTTCTTTAGTGTGGCAGGTTAAAGACGATCATTTTTATCTACAGGTCACTTTACCTTCAGGATTATCACTATGACGCTACGGGTGTTGCTGGTTGACGATCAAATGCTGATCCGCCAGGGGATAAAAAGTTTATTGCAGCTGTCGGGGCAGGTGGATGTGGTCGCTGAAGCTCCGGATGGTTCCACTGTGGTGGAGCTGGTGCAACTGCATCAGCCAGACGTGATTTTACTCGACTTGTCTATGCCTAAAGTCGATGGTATAGCGACACTGGAGCTGTTGAAACAGCAGCAGTTAAAAACACCAGTGTTGATTTTAACTACCTTTGAAGAACATGATCTGGTGTTAAAAAGTATCCAGCTGGGGGCCAAAGGCTATTTGCTTAAAGATGTGTCGCTGGACAGCTTAGTCTCTGCGATTCAAACGCTGCAGCAAGGCGGCACCTGCTTTCAAAGCACTATTACAGAACGTTTATTGTCAGGTCTGAGTCCGGTCAGTAATTTTCCCCGTCCTGCTGTTATTGAAGATTTATCTGAAAAAGAGCTACAAATTCTGCAGCTGATGGCATCTGGTTATGCCAATAAAGAAATTGCCACTGCCTTGTTTAAGTCTGAAGGTACGATAAAAAACCAGATCTCCAGCATTCTGGCTAAATTGGGGGTGCGTGACAGAACCCGTGCTGTTTTACTGGCGTTAGAGCTTGGCCTGATCCATTAAGCTGCTGCATAGCAAACTTATGTGACTGGGGCGGGATGGTGCAGTCAACAAAGCTGCGACTTCGGGGACCAGGGGTATAAAGTGGATAAGTGGCTGATTTAGCGTAGAGTCATCCTAAATAATGCCGCTATACTGGAATAACTTAGATAGTCAGAGCCGGAGTTTTGGGTTTTTATGCGGTTAACAGGTACCTCACACAAAGGAATGTCCCTCCGGCTTTTTTTCACTGTGCCTGTGATGTTGCTGTTTATCTTCACTGCGGGTTTAATCAGCCTGATTTCTTATATCAACGGACAACAGGCGGCTTTGCATTATGGCCAAAAACTGGCACATCAAATCAGCTCCCGTATTCATTCCCATCTGGAACATTTATTAACTGTACCAAAGACGGTACTGGACTCCACACTGCAGTCGATTGACAGTGGTATGCTGGACCTGCAATCCGAGCAGGATTTAGCCCGTTTTATGACAGTGCAAATCAGAAATGCCCCTTATTTGACTTATGTTTCAGTGGGTTTCGCTAATGGGCGTTATCTGGGGGTGAACAGAGATGCGGGTGATGGTCAGCTGAGCCTGATGAGCTCAATGCGTCAACAAGAGCTCATCCGGGTGCGTTACACTTTGCAGAATATAGGCTTGCCCGGTGCGGCTCTGGAGCAGGGCATAGCCTATGACGTGAGAACCCGCAGCTGGTTTCAGCATGCGGTGCAACAAGGCAAACCCAGCTGGTATCCGATCTATAAATACAGCGCCTACGATGGTCTTGGGGTTGGGCTGGCAGCTCCCAGCTTTGACCGCAGCGGTCAATTGCAGGCGGTAGTGGCCGCTGACATTAGTTTGCGTCATCTGGAACTTTATCTGCAGGCTCATCCTTTGGATGATCAAGGCCTGGTGTTTATTACCGATATGAAAGGGCATTTGATTGCGTCATCCAACCGGGCTGCGCTGCTGGCAGAGCAGGGCCTGGTCAGCACTCAGTTGATGGCCAGCCAGAGCGAAGATCTGCTGATCCAAACCGCTGCCAGACTGCTCAACAGCAAACAGCTGCCGCAAGCTCAGTTGCAGTTTGAACTGGATGGCCAGAACTACCTGTTAAACCAGACTCAATTTAACGATCCTCAGGGATTACAGCTACGCATAGCCGTAGTGTTGCCACAAAGGCAATTAATGAGTTTTGTCGATGAAAACTCTTTGCAGGCGCTCTGGCTGATCCTGCTGGCTGTGATAGTAGGCGCTTTGCTGATTTTTGTATTAAGCCGCAAGTTAGTGCAGCCTATTGAAGCTTTGCACAGGCGGGCTGATCTGTTGGCCAGTGGTGATAAAACTGACTTCAACCTGTATCAGACGCCTGTGTTTGAACTGAACGGCCTGATCCATTCTTTTGATCTGATGGCGACCCGGCTGAGGGATGCTTTTAGCCAACTGGAACATAAGGTTGAACAGGGCACGGCTTCGCTGGATCGCTTATCTCTGGTCGTCAGCCGTACCAGCAATGGTGTGGTGGTTACTGATCCTCAGGGCTGTATTGAGTGGGTGAATCCAGCCTTTGAACTCTTGTCCGGCAGTAAAGCCAGCCAATTAAAAGGGCAGAGCATAATGCAGGTGCTGGCTCATCCCCAGAGTGATGTTGTTACACTGCAGCGGATCCGTCAGGCTATTCTGACAGGCTCAGGTTATTCCGAAGAACTGCTGTTTTCTGCCGCATCAGGGTCAGGTTGCTGGTTGAGTCTGGAGTGTGAC
>CBIMJC010000102.1:0-12298 GCA_966244125.1 uncultured Rheinheimera sp. | reverse complement strand
CTGGCATTCTGCAAAGAAAAAAGAGATCGCCGGATGAAAAAAACTGTTTTAGCTTTAGCACTGCTTTGCCTGTCGGGATGTCAGCAAGCTTATTACGCCACTATGGAAAAGTTTGGTGTCGAAAAACGGGAAATTCTGGTGGACAGGGTCAAAGATGCCCGTGACGCTCAGCTGGAAGGTCAGCAACAATTTAAAGACGCTTTGGATGAACTCAGCCAGCTATTGAAATTTCATGGTGGCGATCTGCAGGTCAAATACGAAGAGCTGGATGCGGAGTATCAGCAAAGTGTAAAAGCAGCTGAACTGGTCAGCAACCGTATTAACAAAGTGGAGTCTGTCGCTGATGCTTTGTTTGCTGAATGGCGCGACGAGTTAGACCAATACCAAAGCGCCAGTTTGAAAGCTCAAAGTAAACAAAAGCTGGTTACTACAGAAAAGCAGTTTGAGTTGCTGCTGAAAAAAATGCGATCCGCTGAGAAGAAAATGCAGCCAGTGCTGAAAATCATGCATGATAACGTCTTGTTTTTAAAACATAACTTAAACGCCAAAGCCATTGGCTCTATTCAGACTGATTTTGCCGGCTTGCAGCAGGACGTCAGTAGCCTGATTGGCGAAATGAACAAGGCCATCGCCGATTCCAATAAGTTTATTGCCCAGATGCAGGCGGAGTAACTGCGCTTGTGAAAAGCAAAACGCCGATCAGTTGATCGGCGCTTGTTGGCTTGTGGCAGGGGCTACAGGCTGAGCTGGTTTTAATAACTCCAGCTGAGCTTTGGCTTGTTGCTCTTCGTCTTTTTGTTTTATCCGCACTAAAGATGCATAAAACTGTGCAGCAGTAAAAGACTGAGTGGATTGGATCAGATCGCTGACATCAGCTGTACTTTGCTGCAGCATCTGTTGAAAAATCACCAGGTGACCATTTTTCTGCAGTAAAGGGGCTAAATTGGTTTCTTCAGCCCCATCCCGGATGGTGTAGTACTTCAACAATAACTCGGCTCTGGCCGCTAAAGTCAAGACTGGCGCATCTGCAGTACGGGCAGGGCTGGCTGTTGTCTGAGTTTGCTCTGTCTTCGCCGCTGTTTTTTTCGGTTCGGCTTCAGTTTGAGTCAGGGAATTGAATAAAAAGGCGGAAAGAATCAAACCACTAAACAAACCCCAGAAATAGCTTAACAATGGTGTGGGCTTATACATAACAACCTGTCCGGATACGGCTCAACAACAAAAGACTGGCTCGATTATAACTGCCTAGGCTAGGGCTGATGCAAACTTTATTCTGTTTTTCCTGTTGTTAAAACAGAATAAAGCCGGATCTCAGTAAATATCCGGCTTGTTTGTCAACTTTGCGGTTTTAAATCAATTTGTATACGGCCTGGCACTATATCCAGTCGCACCTGATGGGCACTGCTGTTGTCTTTTAATCCATCCAGATACTGCCAGTAACCCGTGGTTTTTTCATCTTTACTGAAAGTTAAACCAAAGACTAAGCCATTGCCCTGATGCAGGTAGCTGACCGCCTGACGAGCTGTTTTATTGTCCGTTAGTTCAAAGGTGATAAAGTCTTTAAGGCGGGTATTGGCACTAAAAACACCGGACATCACCGGATAGGGATGATCGCCATACTCGGCACCCGTAGTTTTCACTTTGTCCGGATGAGGCAACAGTTGCTGAGTCTGAATATCGTACTTGTCACCACCCTGCAGATAACTCAAGCGGATATTTTCCATCTGAAAGCCCATTGGGTTGCTTATCTTTTTGGCCTGACGTAAATCAACCACTGTCACACCACCAGAACCTAAAGCCTGAAATTGCCGGTTTTGTGCGTTGTAAAACAAAGCTGAGTCCTCGTCCACACCATAACCTATGGCCGAACCAGAACTTTGCTCCGCTACAGCAACAATCAAACGGCCAAAACGGGCCCGGCGGTCAAAATGCTGATCAATCACACCTGCTGGGAAAAAGCCGAGGCCTTGACGCAATTGCAGCGGCTCTTCTGTCGATTCGTTGATTTGTGTATCAGCTGTAGCAACAGCTCGGGTCAACGCACTCCAGGATGAGCCCGAGGCTATCATAGTGTCACTCATGATAGCCGCACCTGCGCTGGTGCCACCGACAATACCTCCGCTCCGATAAAGTTGCCATACAGCATCAAGTACAACGCTGTTTTTTCCATCAGGTTTTAACCTATCCACCAAATAGTTTTGATCGCCGCCTAAGAACCAGACTGCCGTCGCTTGTTGTACTTGTGCCGCAAGTGTTGTATCGGCAGCATTATCCCGCCACAAAGACTCGTCTTCTGCTGTGCTTTTGTCATCTTTCACTGCTATGGGGATGAGTTGTACTTGCTGCTCAGATACACCATATAAGGCTAAGTCCTGCTGAAATTGGCGAAAGTATTTCACTGGCTGACTGCTGGCCGCAGGGAGCACCACAATCCGAGCTTTTTCTTTGCCACCAGCGCTTTGGATAAACTGCTGATACACGGCCTTGTTGGAGCTGGCTAAAGCGCCACCTACTATCATTAACTGGCCTTGAGGTTGGTTTTTTGCGTATAAAAAAGGGCTGCCAAGGCTCAGACTAAGAGTCAGCAGGTAAGGCATTTTCATCGATTGATGCTCCATTTTTGCTTTATTGACTGATATTTATCTGCTTCATTTGTTGCTGTTATCCCTTCACTTTTTAGTGGGGATTTTTATTGGATAGGTCAAAGCAACAGCCTGAGCATAACAAAAGCCAGAATGCTCTCAAAGCCACAAAACCTGATAGTAGCTGGAAGATGCCGAAATACTGACCAAACAAAAGTCATTACAACAGATGCGGTTACAGAGCCAGACTGGCCCTGATATAGTGGGGCCATAAACTCAGAATGTGGTGACAAGATGAAACAATATGCACTGCTGCTGGCTGTTGTGACGTTAAGTGCAGGAGGTTGTATGGGACAAAAATCAGTGGATCAACAGGAGTTACGCCGTCAGATAGGGCAAAAACTGATGATCGATTTACGCCACTTTTGCGCACAAGGCAGTTCAGCTGAATGCAAAACCGACCTGACCGAATTACCTAAAGACTTTGCGGATGCCATCACAGAGCTGCATTTAGGGGGTGTGATTTTATTTGCCAACAACTTAAAAGATAAACAGCAAATCCGTCGTTTAACTGCAGATCTGCAGCAGGCCAGCAGTGATGGCTTGCCGCTGTTGATTGGCATAGATCAGGAAGGCGGCCGGGTGGCCCGTTTGCCGACGCAGGAGTTTCCAGCCTTTGCCGGCAATATGGCCATAGGTGCGACTTTGGCCTCTGCAGGGACTCGTTATGCAGCAGATGTTGGCACAGCGATAGCACAGCAATTAAATTCGCTGGGCATTAACTTAAACTTTGCCCCCAGTGTTGATGTAAATAACAATCCGGCCAACCCTGTGATCAACGCCCGCTCTTTTGGTGACAATGCCGCTACTGTGGCTCAGGCCGGAGGCGCGCTGCTAACCGCCATGCAGGCTGCCGGAGTTTTAGGCACCATTAAACACTTCCCAGGTCATGGCGATACTCATGTCGATAGCCACACCGGATTACCTTTGGTGGAACATGATAAAGCCACAGTGGAAGCGGTCGACTTATACCCTTTCCGACAGCTGATCAAACAGCATCAGCCCGCTATGGTGATGACGGCCCATATTCAGTATCCGGCGCTGGACAGCAGCAGCCTGATCACCAAATCCGGCGAAGCCGTGATTAAACCCGCCACTTTATCCCGCGCTATCCTGACCGATTTATTACGTAAAGATATGGGGTTTGATGGCATTATTATTACTGATGCGCTGAATATGGCCGGCATCAGCCAGTTTTTTGACCCGGCTGAAGCCGTGATCCAAACTTTTGCCGCTGGTGCAGACATAGCCCTGATGCCTTATGAAATGAAAACTCCGGCTGATATTCAGGCGTTGGCTGTGCTTATTGATCAAGTGGTGGCTGCTGTGCAGCAGGGCAAACTTGATGCAGCTGAAATTGCAGACTCAGCTCAACGTATCACAGATTTACGCAAGCAACTGGCGGCCAGGCCACAGCAGATGCCGCTACCGGACAGCGAGCGTTTAGCTGCTGATCTTGTGCTGGAGCGCGAGCTGGCCGAAGCCAGCCTGACTCTGGTGGGTAAAAATAAATTACAGTTGCCGCTGAATCTAGCCGCTTTAAAACTGCACCTGATAGCTCCTGATCAAACCAAGTGTCAAAGCTGGTTGCAGGCATTGACCTTATGGGGTGTGAAGCCAGAGTCAGTCACATGCAGTGATTTAACCTCGTCAGAGCAACATCAGGCATTACAACAAATAAAACAGGCGGATCTGGTGCTTGGCTCTTTGATTTCTCCAGCCCAAAGTGCAGCTGAGCTGGGAGTTCTGGCTGACTTACAGGCTTTACCTGCGATGAAGCTGACAGTCAAGGAGCAAAAACAACTGTTGCTGCAGCTGTTACAGCAAGCTAAAGCTCAAGGCAAAAAGACAGTGATGGTGTCGCTGAGAACACCCTATGAGCTGACAGATTTTGCTGACAGTGCCGACTTACGACTGGCAACTTACAGCTATAACCAGAAACCCCAGACAGCAGCACGGCCATTTTCAGGCCCGGCTTATGATGCAGTTATTGCATTTTTGCTTGGCAAGATCCAGGCGCAGGGGCAGCTGCCTGTGTCTTTAGTGACAAAAGACGACCCGATCTAAAGGAGAGAAAAATGGCAGTGGCTATCAAAGCGCTGGATCAGCTTATCAGCACTATGCAGCCTGAGTTGCAGCCGGATCTTTATGTGTATTGTATCTGGCCTTTGGATAAAAGCTGGCATGGCCCTTTGCCTCTGGCCACTTTTAGAGAAAAAGAAGGCTTGACCCTGGTGCTGACAGAACAGCAAGCGCAAGACTATCAACTGGATATTTTGTTCAGAGCGCGTTGGATCAGCCTGACAGTCCATTCAGATTTAGAGGCTGTAGGGCTGACTGCGGCTTTTGCCACAGCTTTGGCCGATGCAGGTTTGAGCTGTAACGTCTTTGCCGGAGCTTGTCACGATCATCTGTTGGTGCCTGTGCATCAGGCTGAAACTGCAATGCAGGTACTAAAGCAATTACAGCAATCGAAGCAAAACAATAACTAAGGATAGCGAATGTCATTACAACAAATCTTTGGCTGGGGCACATTAAGGCTGGCTCTGGCCGGATTGATAGGGGCTCACGGCTGGCACAGAGCCTTAACCGGAGGGGTTGAGCCTTTTGGTCAGTGGCTGGATAACAATGGCTGGCCTGTCGGGATTTTAATAGCTGTGGCTATTACGGCTTTTGAAATCATTGGGACCTTATTTTTGGCGTTAAACCGTTATGTCACTCTGATTTGCCTGGGTTATGTCGGCATTTACGCCACTGGCATCGCTATTTTGCACGCCAAAGTGGGTTGGTTTGTGGTAGGGCCAGGCCGGAATGGCGCTGAATTCAGCGCTCTGCTGATCTTAGTCTTGTTGTCTGTGGCAGTGCATCATTGGCCATCAAGGCGCTAAGGCGTTAGTCCGTTACACACCTGCACGCTGTGCTCTCGCCATTAAGCCAAAAACCAGGCAGTTGAGTGCTGCCTCTGATAAGGCCTTCGAGCAGGCTGGCGTTGTCGCTGCAGAGTAAATCTGTGGCTAAAGGGCCTGCATACCGTAATTGTTGATGTTGAAACAGTAGCAACAGTGGTGTGGCTATCAGGTCCAGTCCCAGCGCTTGTGCCTGACTCAGGTCAAGTTCTTGCACACTCAGACCTGTCTGACGTTGTTGTAGACGCCTCAAGTGATCACTGGCAAAAGAGCTGCAGCTGCAACCTGAGTCTGTGATCAATACAGCTTGCCAGGCAGCTTCAGTTCTGAGCAACTGGCTGAACTGAGCCTGCACCCGGACAGGCTGAAGTGGCTTTTGTTGCCACAACCCCTTTTCGTCAAATACACCAAAGTGCACCAGAAAAAACCAATAAAAAGCGGCGGCGCTGCCCGCTATCCATAACAACAGCAGGACAAGCGCAGCTTTTACTCTGCGGGTCATTTGATGTTGCTTCAACAGCTGAACCTGTTCGCTTCCAGCGCCAGTTGGTTGGCGACCTGTTCAATTTGCTCCGTACTTTGTTTTACTTTTTCGCTGAGCTCCATCTGAGCCGCAGCGCTGTCATGCAGATATTGGGCACCTTGCGCCATCTCAGCGCTGGCATAACGTTGTTGTTCTAATGACCCGGCCATAATGTCGGCAGAACGGGCAACGGACTGAGCTTCGGCTGTGATGATTGTCAGCAGCTCATCACTGCGTTTGGCAAGACTGACGGTATGGTCCACCTGACTTAAACAATGTTGTACTGATTTCACCGAACTTTGGCTGGCTTCGGTTAAATTTTGGATCATACGCTGAATTTGCTCTGTGGACTGTTGAGTACGGCCGGCCAAAGTCCGGACTTCATCTGCCACTACAGCAAAACCCCGGCCTTGTTCACCGGCGCGGGCTGCTTCAATGGCCGCATTTAATGCCAGCAAATTGGTTTGTTCCGCAATACTTCGAATCACTTCCAGTACAGAGGTAATTTCTTTGCTGGATAACGCCATACTATCTACTTTTTGCCCCGCATCCTGCAAAGTGACAGCCAAAGTGGCAACCGCCTCTATGGTTTGATCCACAGACTCTTTACCGGAGACAGAACTATGTTCTGCCTGTTTGGCGGCCTTGAGTACGGCAGAAGCCAGCTCTCCCAGCTGCTGAATACTTTGAGCCATTTCTTCCGAGGCAGCTGCTATACGTTTGACCTGGGTATTTTGTTCGTTCATACCCGCTACCAGTTGCTCACCATCGTCGGATAAATGCGCGCTTTCGCTGTGCAATAAAGCAACGGATTGGTTAATGGTTTGCACTGTATGCTGAATGCTGTCCAAAGCCTGATTAAATTGCAGCACCAGACGGGAACGGATATCAGGGCAACGTACTGTTAAATTAATATGGGACGGGTCTGCCACTAAGTCTTTAGTGGTTTCTGAAAACGCCAGACCTACCATAGCTTCTTTGTAAGAATTTAAGGTGATGATAATCAGCACCGCAGATTCGACCACAACATAAAGGGCATGCACCAGCACATTGCTGAACGTAGCGTCCTGAGCCGGCACTAAAAATACTGCGGCATGTTGCATCTGCAAGTATGCAAATAGCAGATGATGCACCGCTATGGTCACGGCAGCTGCAGCAATAACAGCCCAGTCCCGAAAGGCGCTTAACACAGCCAGCAGCACAAAAATACCAAAGTGCAACTCTGTCACGCCATTGGACTGATGAATATGCAAAGCGCTAAACAGCATAAAGGACACCCCAAAGGCGATACGCGACAAGAGGTGATCCCTTAAGGTTTTATACAAGACAAAAGGCACAACTAAAGCAGGCAAACCGATCAGGAATGCCGCGCCCCAGGTCTGATGCCAGCTGGCTAAAGCCAGAGCTAATACCATCAGCACCAGGTTGATAGAGTTCATAATACGAAAAGCTTGTTGGCGGAATGGATAAATGTGCATAAAGACCTCGTTTTTCCCGAAAGCCAGGCTTATCGGTGCTGCAACTATCACTGCGTCCTGCACTGGAATAGATATTCAGAGTTTGAAAAATAATTTTGAACTAAGGCGCAATGTTACGTTGTTGCACTGTTTCAGATCACAAGCTGAGTTGAATTACGCCTGTGCATAGACGAAGTGTAGTGCAGCACTGCTGTTCGTCATCAAAAAATCATCAAGGCCAGAGAGAATAGTTTCTTTTTGGAGGAACTATGGCCAACTTTAGCAGACGGGATTTTCTTAAAAACAGCGCTTTTTTAACCGGAGCCGCCTGGTTAAGCAGCAGTGTCTTTGGTTGCAGCAGTGCGGTGACTGCCGCAAAAAACAATGGTGCTATTGAGTTTTTACATGGGGTTGCCTCTGGTGATCCTTTAACCGACAGTTTGATCTTATGGACCAAAGTCACTCCGGCGCAGCAGCCAGATGCAGTGCAATTATTACTTGAAGTCAGTGACACCGCTGATTTTTCCCGGGTACAGCATCAGGAACTTTGTCTGGCCCGTAAAGAAGCAGATTATTGCTGCAAAGTGGATTTAACAGGCCTGCAGCCCGGCCGCAGTTATTATTATCGTTTTAGCGACAGCAACAGGGTATCCGCTGTTGGGCAGGGTAAAACTTTGCCGGCAGGCTCTGTATCCCAGGTCCGTTTTGCTGTGTTGTCCTGCTCCAATTACCCGGCCGGTTATTTTCATGTCTATCAGCAGGTGGCGCAGCAGCAACTGGATGCTGTGTTGCATTTAGGTGATTACATTTACGAATACGAACAGGGTGGTTACGCCACAGAGCGCTCTGTGGAGTTAGGCCGGGCTTTAGCTGCAGACAATCAGGCCGAGATGGTGAGCCTGCAGGATTACCGCAAACGTTATGCCTTGTACCGCAGTGATAAAGATTTACAGCAGGCCCATGCCAGCCACAGCTTTATTTGTGTCTGGGATGACCATGAAATTACCAATGATGCCTGGACAGATGGGGCCGAAAACCATCAGCCGAATGAAGGCGATTATCAGGTGCGTAAACTTAATGCACTGCAGGCTTATTACGAATGGATGCCAATACGGCCTCTTGTTTCTGGCAAACAGCAGTCTGGCCAGCAGCAAAGCTTAAGCCGCAGTTTTACTTTTGGCGATTTAGTCGACTTGCATATGCTCGACACCCGTATTGAAGGCCGTAATCTGCAACTGGACTACAAGCACTACACAGATGAAAAAACCGGCGCCTTTGATACACAGCGTTTTACCGCCGATTTAACTCATCCAAACCGTACTTTGCTTGGACCTAAACAGCAGCAATGGTTACAGGCTCAGTTGATGCGTTCCAAAGCTCAGTATCAGGTGTTAGGGCAACAGGTGTTGATGGCGAAGATGATGTTTCCGTCAGAGCTGTTGTCGGCTTTTTCTAAACCCGGTCCTGAACTGGTGGCGCATATTGCTGAACTCTCCGCTTTAAAACAGCGCGCAGATCAAGGGGATAACAGCCTGAGCAGCAAAGATAAACAACGTTTAGAGTCTGTTATCGCCTATAACCTGGATGCATGGGATGGTTATCCGTACGAGCGTGAGCTGATTTATAAAACAGCGCAGCAGCAGAACAAACAACTGGTGGTGCTGGCAGGGGATACCCATAATGCCTGGGCTTCGACTTTACATGACCAACAAGGCCATAAAGTGGGGATAGAACTGGCGACGCCCTCTGTCAGCTCACCCGGTATTGAAACCTATCTGAAGCTAAACACTGCTCAGGTAGAGCATTTAGCTGATGTACTGCCACAGCTGATCAGGGAGCTGGATTACTGCAATTTGCACCAGCGGGGTTATTTGCTGGTGGCTTTTAGCAAAACGCAGGTGGATGCGCAGTGGTATTTTGTCGATGACATCACCAAAAAGCAGTATCAGACCAGATTAGGGCATCAGCAAAGTTATACAAGGTCGGAGCTATCAGCTCTGACCCTCGCATCGGATGAGTAAGCAATAGCTGGGGTCAGGCCTTGGATTTTGAATCAGAATTCAACATCCAAGGCCTGACCCCGAAAACCCTGAGCTTTATTCTATATGGGGGGCAGAGCCAAGGCTCTGACCCCGGCGGTAACGTCTAAAACTTAACAGTCCAATACAAAACAGACTTATAGCCAGCACAGGCCAGTCGCTCCATAAGCTGTATAAAGTGCGGCCTTGCACTTGTGGAACTTCGGCTGTGAGTACCCCTTCTTCAAACTGAGGCAGGCGGCTGAGCTCTTTGCCGTCTGCGGTGATCACTGCAGTAATACCGTTGTTTGTGGCGCGCAGCAGTGGGCGGCCTAATTCCAGCGCACGCATCCGGGCTATTTCCAAATGCTGATGTGGGCCAATGGAATCACCAAACCAGGCGTCGTTACTGACGGTCAGTAAAAAGTCAGTATGATCGTCAAAGTTAGCTATCATCTGGCGTGGAAAAGCAATTTCAAAACACAAAGCGGCCAGCAGCGAATAACCATTGGCCTGCAAATTCGGTTGCAGCCAGTCGCCGCGGCTGAACGAGCTCATAGGTAAATTGAAGAAGGGCGCGACGTGCTTCAGGATCGACTGAAAAGGTACAAATTCACCTATGGGCAATAAATGATGTTTTTGGTAACGGTTTTTTGTGCTGTATCTGTAATCGCCGCCTGTCGCTTCCCGGCCAAATTTCCCCAGCACTATCATGCCGTTATAGGCATCACCATTTTCTTTGTAATCCAGAATACCTGTCACTACAGCCGTATTATTTTCCGCCGCCAGCATATCCAGATTAAATAAATAAGCCAAAGCCAAAGGCTCCAGTTGTGGGATCGCGGCCTCAGGCCAAATCATAAGATCGGTATTGAGGTGTGGGCGGCTGAGCTCCATGTATTTACGCATAGTAATGGCTTCCTGCTCCGGATCCCAGCGTAAATCCTGCGCTATATTGCCTTGCACTAAAGCGACTTTGACTTGTTCACCTGTCTCCTGCCAGCCTTTGACCGCGGTTAAGGCTGGGCTTACCGCCAGCAGAATGGCCGCAATAGCAGGCCAAACCCAGAGTTTAGAGTGCACTGCAACAGCCACAGAGCCTGCTATGAACAGCATTAAAAAGCTGATACCTGTTTCGCCAATCACTGTAGCCCAGGGCGCCATCCAGCCGTCAGTCTGACTGTAACCGACGGACAACCAGGGGAAACCCGTTAACAACCAGGAACGGATATTTTCGGCAATAAACCAGCCGGAGGCTAACAGCAGCGGAAACCAGAAGTTGCCACGAAAACGCCAGCTAAACCAGGTCGCCAGAGCCGGGAACAAAGACAAATAGCCGACCAGCAGCGCCATAATAGCCAGACTGGCAATCAGCGGCATACCACCAAAAGTAGCGATACTGACGTGCACCCAACTGATGCCGACACCAAACCAGCCCAA
Organism: uncultured Rheinheimera sp.; assembly: GCA_966244125.1. GTDB lineage: Bacteria > Pseudomonadota > Gammaproteobacteria > Enterobacterales > Alteromonadaceae > Pararheinheimera. The sequence continues at coordinate 1,312 of CBIMJC010000102.1, read as the reverse complement.
GCCATAGGCATAACCAAATAAAGCCGCTTGTTTCGGGCTTTTGGCTTGCAGCAGAAACCAGGCCAGCACTGACAAGGTCAGCAGCGGCAGCATATGGTAGGTAAAAGGGGCAAAAGCCAGGGTATTTAATGCACCCAGCCCTGCTAAAAGCAGGGCTGGAAACCAGGAGGTTTTTAACAACAGCAAAAGTTAATCCTTCTGTAGCGCTGAAGTGTCAGTGGTGGTTTTAGCGCGGATCACCTGCAACTGCACCAGTCGTCTGTTATTGGCTTTACTGACTTTAAAGGTCAGGTTTTGCAGTTCTATGGTTTCGCCTTTTTCCGGCATATGACCAAAAGCATGCAGCACTATACCGCCTATGGTGCCAGCTTCTTCTTCGTCAAAGGTAGTACCGAAACTTTCGTTAAATTCATCCACAGGGGTTAAAGCACTGACCTGATAGACATGGCTGGCCATTTTTTTGATATCCACATCTTCTTCATCGTCGTGTTCGTCTTCTATTTCGCCGACTATTTGTTCAAGGATATCTTCAATGGTAATCAAGCCGGATACGCCACCGTATTCATCGACCACTATGGCCATATGGTAACGTTTCTGCCGGAATTCTTTCAGTAAAGCATCGACCCTTTTACTTTCAGGGATAATGACGGCAGGGCGCAATAAATCGCGCAGGCTCCATTCGGTGCTGCCCTGCAAAGCATGTTGCAGCAGATCTTTGACCAGCAAAATGCCTTCGATATGGTCTTTGTCTTCATTGACCACAGGATAGCGGCTGTGGTTGTTCTCCAGCAGCAGCGGCATCATTTGCTCAAGGGACTGGTCAATATTAATGGTCGCCATCTGAGAGCGGGGGACCATAATGTCGCGGGCGCGCATTTTGGACACATCCAAAACACCCTGCAACATACTTTGAGTGTCGTTATCAATCAGCTTGCGCATGGCCGCTTCATTGATCACTTCAACCAGATCAGATAAATCCTGTGGTTCTGCAGTAAAAATCGCTGCTATTTTATCTAACCACGATTTTGCGGCAGAACCCCGACTAGAGTGGGAATGGTCGTCACCCATGAGTGAACTTAAGCTCCAAATAAAACAAAAGAAAATACCCGAAGCCACTGTATGTGCAGTAAGAGAACAGAGTCTGCAAAGCTGCAGCTTCAGGTACGCAAGTAATTAAAATACCAGTTAATCTTCTAAAATATAAGGGTTCTTTATGCCCAATTGCTGAAAAATCAGAATTTCTTCCGCTTCCATTTCTTCAGCATCCGCGTCATTTATATGGTCAAAGCCCATGTTGCTGTGCGCGCCGCCG
>CBIMJC010000101.1:0-12389 GCA_966244125.1 uncultured Rheinheimera sp. | reverse complement strand
GGCCGCTTGTTACTTCGCTTAAGCATAATCAGTTCGGTTATAAAACGCTACCAGCAGATGTTAACTTCAGGTCGTACTGGTAGAATGGCGCGGTCAAAACAACAGGCCTTTGCCTAAGATTAAAAAATGCAAAAGAATACAACCCCTTGTTACTACGGTGACTACCTGCAACTGGATAAAATTTTAACTGCCCAGGCGCCTGAAAGTGCGAAGTATGCCAATGAGGCCCATGATGAAACTCTGTTTATTGTGGTGCATCAGGTCTATGAACTCTGGTTTAAGCAGGTACTGCATGAACTCAAGGCGGTATTAGCTGTTTTTGCCGGCGATGAAGTCAAAGATCAGCAATTAACAGGGGTAGTGCATAAGCTCAAACGTGTGATTACTATTCAGCAGTTAATGAACCAGCAAATTGGTGTGATGGAAACCATGACACCACAGGACTTTATGTCGTTCCGCGATTATTTAGTGCCAGCTTCTGGTTTTCAGAGCGTGCAGTTTAAAATGCTGGAAATTGGTCTGGGTTTAAAAAGTGAATACCGTATCGACTTTGATAAAAACTCCTTTTACAGTCGCTTAAACGAAAAAGACCGGCTGTTTTTAGAAGGCCTGGAAACTCAGCCAAGTTTATTTGAACAAGTCGAAAAATGGCTGGAGCGTATGCCGTTTTTACAGTTTGGCGATTTTAGCTTCTGGCAGATGTACCAGAGCGCTACAGAACAAATGCTGAACGAAGATGAAAGCACTGTGCTGTCGATAGAGCAGATTGCCGAACATGAGCGGGAAATGCAGCTGAAAGAAATCGTCAATACCAGAGCTAAGTTTGCCGCTTTGCTGGATAAAGACAAATACGCTGAACTGCAGCAACAAGGCAGCTTCCGTTTAAGCCAACGCGCTTTGTGAGCCGCTTTTTTTATTACCCTGTATCAGGAAGAACCTGTGTTTAACCTGCCATTTCAGGTACTGACCTGCCTGACAGAAATAGACGAAAACATGACAATTTGGCGTTACAAACACGCCATGATGGTGCAGCGTATGTTAGGAACCAAGATTGGTACGGGCGGTTCTTCTGGCCATGACTATTTAAAACGCACCACGGAAAAAAACCGCATTTTTACCGACTTATTCCATATGGCGACTTTCCTGCTGCCAAAATCAGATTTACCTGAACTGCCTTTGGCCGTGCGTAAACAGCTGGGGTTTTATTTCTCAGGCGCACAGCAGATGTAAATTGTAGAGGCGGGGTTTATCCTCGCCTGTCTTTCAATTCAGGTACGAAGAGCATGAAACCAGTTTTCTGTATCAGGCAATTTCATACCGCTGAGCTCAAAGGCGGCATAAAACAGTTGCAGATGAATTTGAGTTAAGGCCTCAAGATCCCGCTGATAACCTCCGCCTATCACTGCTGCTACCGGAATGTTGCGCTTGTGACATTCGCTTAATACATACCAATCCCGTTTGGCCACTCCTGCAGTGCTGATATGTAAAAGCCCTAAATCATCCTGCTGATGAATGTCGATGCCTGCATCGTAAATCACTAAATCCGGCTGATGGATACGCAATAAATAATCCAGACTTTGTTGCACCGCATCCAAATACTCGTCGTCTGTGCAGGCTGTGGGTAAACCTAAATCCCAGCTGGACTGCTGTTTACGGGCCGGAAAGTTTTTTTCGCCATGTAAAGAGGCGGTAACTACAGCAGGTTCATCTGCAAATATCGCCGCAGTGCCATCGCCCTGATGCACATCACAATCAAAAATCAGCACTTTATCCAGGCCCTGAGTCAGGGCATAACGGGCTGCCACAGCTAAATCATTAAATAAACAAAAACCACTGCCTTCGCCAGCAAAGGCATGGTGATAACCGCCACTTAAATGCAAAGCTAAACCTTGTTGTAAAGCAAGCTGGACTGTTTGCACTGTGCCACCAACCGAAGTTAAAGAGCGGGTCACTAATTGCTCTGACCAGGGAAAACCTATACGGCGCATGGCCTTATGATCCAGTTGGCCGGACATTAACTGTTCGGTGTATAGCGGATCATGCACAGAGAGTAACTGCTCAGGGCTGGCGATTTGAGAAGAAGTGAACAGTTCATCAGGTACACCCAGCTCTAATAAAGCCTGATACAAAGCCTGATATTTCCCTATTGGATAACGATGTTTAAAAGGCAGCTCGAGCTGGCTGTAAATCGGATGATAAATCAGCCCCGGCGGTTTTGTTCGGACCACTGAATTTCTACCTCTAATTCACTGATGGCTTTACGGCAACGACCTAAACGGGCATGAATGGCCAGCACTCTGTCGGCACTGGTGTCGGCTGATCCACCGGACAACTGGCGTTGTTCCAGTTCCAGCATATCCAGCAAACGTCGTTCATAACCCTGATATTCAGACAGCTGTTGATACAACTCCTGAGTGGATCGGCGTAATTGCCCCACCATAGCCTGAGCTTGTTCTGACGCATTCGGAGAAGTGGGGCGTTTTTTGCCTTTGCCGGGCAAATACCGTAAGTCTTTGGTTTGAAAAGCCCGGCTTAAAGCCTGAATCTGGGCACTGAGTTTAGCGGCCAAAGCCTGTGCTGAGCTACTGCGCTGCTCTGTGCTGGTTTTCAGCCGTTTGAACATGGCTTCAGCTTCGAGCACATAGTCGGTTAAAAAAGGCGAGTGCGATTGAAACAAGTCGCTGTCAAACCAGGCTTTTTGTTGCCAGCTGCTTTGTTTACCATCTATGGCTTTGGCTTGTTGGGTCAGTTGCTTCAGTTGTTGCTCAAGCGCAGCCAATAAGTCTTTCATCCATTACTCCAGGCTTGCCATAACAAGCGCACTGTAATAGCCAATACCATAGTTAAAAACAGCGGCCGGATAAACTTACTGCCAAAACGTATAGCTGAACGGGCACCAAAATAGGATCCGAGCATTAAACAAGCACCCATCGCCAGCCCCAGAGCCCAATAAATATGACCCAACCAGGCAAAAGTCACCAGCGCAAAGATATTACTGACACAATTCATTGAACGCGCCACGCCGCTGGTTAATAGCAGATTGATTTTATACAGTGCCATGGTCGACACCATCCAAAACGAACCTGTGCCCGGGCCTGCTAAACCATCGTAAAATCCTAAGGTAAAACCCTGGGCTCTTTGCTGCCAGAAATGCTTTGGGGTTTGTTCCGGTAAAGTGAGTTGATCATCCGGCTGCATTTTTACCACCAGGCTATATAAAGCAGCGATCACTATAAAAAACGGAATAATACGTTCCAGCCATTCTTTACTGATTAAATCCACTACTAAAGTGCCACAAATAGCACCAATGGCCGTGAAAATCAGCGCGGTACGCCAAAACGCAGGATCAAAGAGTTTGCGTCTGTAATAGGTCACGGATGCGGTAATGGAACCAAAAGTGGCGGCCAGTTTATTGGTGCCTAACACCAGATGAGGTGGTAAACCAGCGGTGAGCAGTGCTGGTACTGTGAGTAAACCTCCGCCTCCGGCCACTGCATCAATAAAACCTGCGACCAAAGCGACAGCGCATAAGGCTGCTACTATCCAGAGATCTAAACCTAATTCCATTTTTATTCTTCAATAGTTCGTGAAAAAGGGGGCAGGGCGTTGAGCATGGCCTTACCATAAGTTTTGGTCACTAAGCGCCTGTCTAAAATAACAATACGGCCATGATCCATTTCCTGACGCAGCAGTCTACCACAGGCCTGCACCAGTTTTCGTGCTGTGGCGGGCACAGTCATTTGTAAAAATGGATTGCCACCACGTTTGGTGATGGCTTCAGCTAAAGCTTCTTCCAAAGGAGAGGAGGGCACAGCAAAAGGTAATTTCGTGATCACCAGATTGGTCAGCAAAGCGCCGGGTAAATCCAGACCTTCTGAAAAACTCTGGGTGCCACATAAAATACTGCCTTCCCCTGCTTTGACTTTTAACGCATGAAGCTCAAGCAACGACTGCCGGGAGGCTTCGCCCTGGACTAAAAAAGACCAGCCTTCAGAGCGCAATGCTTCTACTACTTTTTGCATTTGCCAGTAAGAAGCAAACAGCAGCAGGTTACCGGCTTTTTTGTCTATGTACTGTGGCAGTTTTGTTATTAGCTCATCGGTAAAGGCGTCACTGCCGGGGTCTGTCTGCATTCTTGGCAATAACAAACTGGCTTTGTGTTGGTAATCAAAAGGTGAGTCGACTTTCAACGTTTGCAAGCCAGGGTGCTGCATAAGCCCCAGCTCCTGTTTGATATAGTCAAAGCTGTTTAAGGTGGTTAAGGTGGCGGAACATAAGATAGTGGCAAAAGCCTGACTGAATAATAAATCGTCCAGTAAAAAACTGACCGATAAAGGGCTGGCATAAGCACTGCTTTGCTGGTGTTCTTTTTGATCAAGACTAACCCAGCGTGCCTGATTTACCTGTTTTTGCTGAGGGACTGAATACAAACGCCAGAGCTCTGATTGCTGCTCAAATCTGTGTTCTATGGCGGTGAGTTCAAATTGCAGCGGTAAGGCTAACTTAGTCGCCACTTTATGTTCAGTCACTGCTTCGGATAAAAACTGCTGTAGTTTTTCCACCACAGACAAAGCTTTACCGCTAAGTTCCGCCAACTGATCCGCATTGGCAGCAAAAGTCTCAGGCAAAACAGCATCCGCAAAACGATAATGGGGCTCTTTGGTAAACCAAAGTTGCTGATTCAGTTCAATCTGGTGCTGTACAGGTTTCAGTTGTTTTAAAAAGTCGGTTGCCAGCTCGTCCAGTTTTAATACTTCGGTCATGGCGCCGTGCTGTGGCAATACACCGGCCAGTTGCTGTGTGGTCTTTTTTAACTTTTCCAGATACTGAGCAGGAAAACTCAGTGGGGCATAAGCGGAAAAAAAATCACGGCCGCTATCTGGCAGATGATGGGCTTCATCTATCACATAAATACAATCAGCGGGTTCAGGCAATATTTGTGAGCCTGCATCCAAATCGGCCAACAGCAAAGCATGATTGACTACTAATACAGTGCTGCCTTCTATTTCGGCCCGGGCTAAATGAAAAGGACACTGGTGATGTGCCGGATTGGCTTTACTGCAATGGGCAGGATCTGAGGCTATGCCATGCCAATGTTCATCGGCTATCGGCTCTTTTAAGCTGTCCCTGTCCCCCAGCCATTGCCTTTGCTGCCAGTTAGTCAGTAACTGCTTTAATAAAGCAGTTGGCGCTGAGCTTTGAAATAACGGCAATAACTCCGGTTGCTGCAATTGCTGGCGGATTTTTTCGACGCAGGCATAACGTTGCCGGCCTTTAACTAAACAAAACTCAAAGTTCAGCCCGCTGTGTTTGAGGAAAAAGGGTAAATCTTTTTGCACCAGCTGTTCTTGCAGAGCCACTGTCGCTGTCGCTATGACCAGTGTTTTTTTCTGCTTTAACGCAAAAGGGATGGCCGCCATTAAATAAGCGAGCGATTTGCCTGTGCCAGTACCTGCTTCTACCAGCAAAGTTCTGTCATAACTGTGGTAGCTGCCCGCTAAGGTATTGGCTATTTCGGCCACCATTTTATTTTGCCCCGGACGAGGCTGATAATTCGTCAGATTGCTTTTGAGCTGCTGATGAATGTCACGGATTTGGTTTTTTAAAGCATCAGTAAGCATTAAAACATCTGGATAAAAAAACAGGCATTTATGATAAAGCAGTACCCTGAACATCGCAATCATCTGTTTTGTTGCTGTTAGTGGTAATTTGGAATGGGTACAGATGAAAAAAACTAAACTGCACTCTGTAATCTAAGGTTTACGGCGAGGAACAGCCTTTGTATGAAAAATACCTGCTTTGTTTGAAAAATAGCCGGACATAAGGCTTTGAGGACGTAAAAGTACAGGAAGTTGTAACAAAGATACATATTTTATCGCGTATTTTGAGAGAACTGCGGCAAAAGGAGAGTCTTAGTTTCGGCCGTTGACAACTCTTCACTGAATTTGTTCCGTAAAAGCTGTTGACCATGTCGAAAAATTACGTTTATTATCGGGGCGTTGTTTTCGGGGGGCGCCCCGATTGCGAAAAAGTTCGGAGCTCCAATCGCCGTAAAAGGTTGGTCATCGTAAAAATAGAATCACTATATAGTGGTCCAGGGAGAAAAACATGTTTACAAATAATAAACTATCCAAGGCAGTGCGTTTAGCTGTCGCTTTTGGTGCAGCGTCCACAGCTGCATTCAGCGGCACAGCCTTCGCTCAGCAAGAAACTGAAGATTCAGCCAAGATTGAGCGTATCGATGTTACTGGTTCTCGCATTCGCCAAACTGACCTTGAGACTGCACAACCAGTCTTCACTTTAAGTCGCGACGACATTGCTAACCAAGGCTTCACGTCTGTAACTGATATTCTTCAGAACATGTCAAGCACAGGTGCTCCACCAATCAGCCGCTCCGCGGTATTAAGTTCAGGTGAAGCGACAGGTGGTAACTATGCCAACCTGCGTAACCTGGGTGCTAACCGTACTCTGGTTCTGGTCAACGGTAAACGTTTAGGTATCACGACTGGTGGTTTACAGGATATTTCTGCTATCCCAATGTCTATGGTTGAACGTGTTGACGTATTAAAAGACGGCGCATCAACCATTTACGGTTCTGACGCTATGGCCGGTGTTATTAACATTATCACCCGCAAAGATTTTGAAGGTTTAGAATTAGGCGCCTACACAGGTGAATACGATGAAGGCGATGGTGCTAAGACAAACCTGAGCCTGGTATCTGGTTTTGTTGGTGAGCGCGGTTCAATTACTTTTGGTGCTGAATGGCGTGACGAAGATGAAGTGTGGGCGAAAGATCGTTCTTTCTCTGCATTTGGTCGTCCTGACCGTGAAGACTGGTCAAGTAACTATACGTTGGTTGGTCAATTCGGTCGCTTCCAGTACACAGCTCCAGGTGACACTGCAGCCAGATGGTATGTAGCTGATCGTCCAGGCGCGGCTATGGACTTCGCTAATGATTTCCATGTGCAGCAACCAGCAAGTGCAGCAGGTCAGGGTGATGCGAGCAACGCTAACGAGCAAATGCATTTAATGAGCCCGTTAAGCGCCCGTTCTCTGTACATGAACTCTAATTACAAACTGAATGATTCAGTAGCAGTGACTACTGACATTGGTTATACCGGCCGCACTTCTACACGTCAAATTGCTGGTTACCCACTGCAATCTTCCAGTACTTTTGGTAACACGGCTGGTTGGTTCCTGGAGAGCGACAGCTACTTTAACCCGGTTGATACTGATGTACGTTTCACCCGTCGTGGTTGGGAAGTTCCTCGCGTAACAACAAGTGAACAGGATACTCTGCGCTTTACTTCAGCTCTTGAAGGTTCATTTGATATCGGTGATCGTTATTTCGACTGGGACATCGGTGGTTTGTTCAGTGAGAGCAACGTACTGCAAAGATCTCGCGGCGATTTCCACATCCCGAATACAGTAGCAGCTACAGGTGCATCATTCCTGAACTCACAAGGTGTTGTTCAGTGTGGTACTCCAACTAATCCTATTCCTCTGACACGTTGTGTGCCTTGGAACCCGCTGGCTGGTTTTGGTGCAGGTACGGAAGCTAACTCTCTGTCAGATCCGGCAGTTCAGGCTTTCCTGTTCCCTACCACTCACAACCGTGGTCAAACAACTACTACTATGTACTTCGCTAACATAGGTGGTTTGTTATTCACTCTGCCTGCTGGTGACGTTACTTTCGCTGTAGGTACTGAACACCGTAAAGAAGAAGGTGAATTCGTTCCTGATGCTTTAGCTCAGTCAGGTGCTTCGTCAACTCTGGCCGCTGGTGCTACCAGAGGTTCATATGACCTGGACGAATACTACGCTGAATTAAACGTACCTCTTCTGGCCGATCAGGATCTGGCAAAAGAGTTAAGCCTGAGCTTAGCTAGCCGTTATTCTGACTACAATACCTTTGGTGATACTACAAACAGTAAAATCGGTCTGAAATGGAAACCAGTGGATGAATTATTAGTTCGCGGTACTATTTCTGAAGGCTTCCGTGCTCCTACCGTAAGTAACCTGTACGGCGGTGGTTCACAGTCTTTCGTGAACGGTTTTATCGACCCTTGTGACTCAGTTTACGGTGTAGCTAAAGGCAGCGCCCGCTGTTTACAAGATGTTCCAGCTGGCTACCGTCAGTTGCAACAAGGTTTTATCCCAACTACTGGTCCAGCTGCTCAGACTCCGGTTCCATTTAACAGCGGTTCAAACCCACTGTTACAACCTGAAACTTCTGAAACTAAGACTGTTGGTTTTGTATATAGCCCAGAAGCAATTGATAACCTGAACGTTGTGTTCGATTGGTGGAGTGTCACTATCGAAGATACAATGGTTTCAGATTCTGCAAACGCTATCCTTGACGATTGTTACGTAGCTTTGGTTGAGTCTCGTTGTGCTCTGTTCTCACGTGACCCAAGCAACTTTATCGTAAACAACCTGACTTATGGCCTGCGTAACGCTGGTGTGACTAAAACTTCTGGTTACGATTTAGGTCTGACCTATAAGTATGAGACTGAGTACGGTATTTTTGGTACTAACTGGAATACAACTTATGTAACCCGTTATGACAGTAAGTCAACCAATGATGCTGATGCGCCAATGACTCCGGCAGTAGGTTATAGCAACACGGCAAACGGTCCTACATTCCGTACCCGTTCAAACTTAGGTTTAACCTGGAACCTGGGTGATTTCGGTGCGACGTGGACTGTGCGTTACTACTCTTCTGTAAAAGAAGTTTGTTTCTACACTGATAAGTGTAACATTCCAGACTTCTCTGCAGATTGGACTAGCGGCACTGTAACTCCATACAACCGCAGTGGTTCGACTACGTTTAACGACGCGCAGCTGAGTTACAACACACCTTGGGATTCAAAAGTCTCTGTTGGTGTTAACAACGTGTTTGAGAAACAAGGTCCGATTCTGTATACAACTCCAAGCAGTAACTTTGCTTACTACGGTGGATTTGATATCGGTCGCTTCTGGTACGTTCGTTTCGAACAGAAGTTCTGATAAGCTGAGCGTTAATTTAATTAACACCAGTTACAGCTAAAGACCATTTAGCTATAGCAACAAAACCAGCACCTCTTCTATAGGGTGCTGGTTTTTTTTACGGCTTTTTATAAGTGTTGATTGCGGTGTGAGAAAACAGGGATTCCGGATGACTGCAATAGTGACAACCTGACCAGGGACTTTAAACTTGTCAGACTGAGGTTATTCGCCTGAAGTCTGCTTTTCTGCACATTTATGGCATCGTTGAGTAGTGGGGTCTGCGCAGAGACGTTCTGTTTCAATATGTCTTTCACAATCAGCGCACAAACCATAAATATTTAATTCAATCTGACTCAGGGTTGCCAGAATATTTTCTATACGCTGAACATTAGACCTGATTGCCGCAGGCAATGAATTGGTATTCAGGTCCGGCCATCTGGACACGTGGTGAGAGTGCAGCTGCAAAGCCAGCTGTTGTTCTGTAGGATGGGTTAATATTGCTGCTTGTTGCTGAACCATTGCGGCCAGCGTATTCAACTCAGCTGTCAGTTTCTGATGTAAGCTTGTCATATCTGCTGTAGTGGTCATATCATCAAACACCTGATGTTTCTTTGTAGTTTGAGCTGCCTGTGGTAAAAATGTACTGACGTAAATCAATAAAATGATGGGTGGAATGAAATTTTTATCCTGCCCTTCAGGTCTACTTGATGCAACTTAATGCAACCACAAGGAACATTGTTATGAAATCAAATAAAACTACTGCTGTTGCCGTCAGTGCTTTAGTGCTGGGTTCTTTAGCTACCCTGAGCGTAAGCGCAAATGCCAATCCGTTTTCTGCTGAGCAATTAAATGCGGGTTATCAGTTAGCCTCTGCGGAAGCTTCTTGTGGCGCTGACAAGGCCAAAGATAAAGAAGCCAAGTGCGGCGAAGATAAAGCCAAAGATAAAGAAGGCAAATGTGGTGAAGGCAAATGTGGCGGCGATAAAAAAGACGCCAAAGACAAAGAAAAAACCAAAGAAGCTAAATGTGGTGAAGGCAAGTGCGGAGGCATGGCCTGATATCGCCTCCTGTCAGCCTGCCAGTGCAGGCTGACTGCTTTCTAAGGAGAACTTATGTCTGATTTCCCTTTTGGTTTAGCGGCACATCAGGTGGGCTTGGGTCTGCGGCGGGAAATGCTGGACTCCGTATTGGCTCAGCAGCAGGCCGATATCGACTTTTTTGAAGTCGCACCGGAAAACTGGCTGCCTTATGGTGGAACTTATCAAAAAAAATTCCGGGAGCTGACTGAACGATATCCTTTTATCTGCCATGGTTTGTCTTTGTCTTTAGGCAGCCCTGATCCATTGGATTTAGATTTTGTCCGCCAGATCAAAGCTTTTTTAAAAGAGCATCAAATTAAGCTTTACAGCGAACATTTAAGTTACTGTTCTGCTGATGGTCATCTGTACGATTTATTGCCTATTCCTTTTACAGAAGAGGCCGCAGTTTATGTGGCCGGGCGTATTCGTAGAGTGCAGGATATTATTGAACAGCCTTTAGTGATTGAAAATGTCTCATATTATGCGGCGCCAGGTCAGGAATTATCAGAGCTTGAGTTTACCAATGCAGTGTTGGAACTGGCTGACTGCAAGCTACTTCTGGATGTGAATAATATTTATGTCAATTCAGTCAATCACGGCTACGATGCGTTGACCTTTTTAAAAGGACTGCCAACACAACGTATCGCCTATGGCCATGTCGCAGGGCATTACCGCCAACATGAGAATTTACTGATTGATACCCATGGTGCTGATGTTTCTGATCCGGTCTGGGCTTTGTTAGCTGAAGCTTATCAGCAGCATGGGCTGTTTCCGACATTGCTGGAGCGGGATTTTAATATTCCGGATATGCAGCAGTTGCAGGCAGAGCTTAAGCATATCCGTTCTTTACATCCCGGTTCAGCTATTCAATTAAGGGCCTGAGATGAAGTTTCAACAGGTTCAGCAGCAATTCGTGGCTTATTTACGTTCGCCGGAGCAAAGTGAACGGCCTGCTGATGTGCAGCAGGAGCGTCTGGATGTATACCGGGAGCTGTTGTTTAACAATGTGGCAGCTTTTGTCAGCAGTGCTTTTCCCGTACTGAAGTCTCTGTATTCAGAGCAAGCCTGGCAACAGAGGGTACAGCTGTTTTTTGCGCTTTATCGCTGCGAAAATCCATTCTTTTTATCCATAGCTAAAAGTTTTTTAGATTTTTTACAGGACCAGTATCATCTTCAGCAGGATGACCAGGTTTTTATGCTGGAATTGGCGCACTACGAATGGCTGGAACTGGAGCTGGCAACACGCAAAGCACAAGCCGGGCCTGCAGTGACAGATGTAAAAAATCAGGCGCTGCAGTTGTCTGAACTGGCCTCAGTGCAGGCTTATCAGTACCCGGTGCATAAAATTTGTGTTGAGTTTCAACCGACAGAAACTGAAGCCAGCTTTTTGCTTATTCATCGTGACCATGATGATGCAGTGAAATTTATTGCTCTGAACCAACTGACCACTTTATTACTGCAGTTGTTAGCTCAGCAGCCAGGTTTAACCCTGACAGAGCTGGTGGAGGAGTTGATACCTTATGTGCCACAACTGGATGCTGGCCAGCTCTTGTCAGGTGCTGAACAAATACTGCTGAATTTTACCGCTAAAGGTATAGTGCATGCTTTTCAAGCTGACTAAAATTCATTACCATGTTTCACCTTTTTAGTGAGTGAGCTCCGATCATGGCAGACGAAAATTTTAAAGAATCTTTTGGCATTGGCCAATTAGTGTTACTGATAGTGGTTTTTCTGGCGTGTTTATGCCTTCCTCCAATTATCAGCTGGGTTCGCTTTTTCAGCTAAACTTTTTGCGAGTGATAAAAAAACCGCCTTGTGGCGGTTTTTTTATCTATTTTAAGTCGTGTTGTGTTTCCCGACGTTATTTATGATTTTAAAATCAGGGCTATGAGAATGACTACTGAATCTCTTTCTGCTTTATTAAGCCAGGTGATCAAAGCTGTGCCTGACTACCCAAAACCAGGTATTTTATTTCGCGACGTAACCAGTCTGATGCTGGATGCGGACGCCTTTGCCAAAGTGATAGACGCTTTTAAACAACAGTACCAACACCAGGGTTTTACTAAGATTGTGGGTACTGAATCCCGTGGTTTTATTTTTGGTGCACCTTTAGCTTATGCGATGGGTTTACCTTTTGTGCCAGTACGTAAACCTGGTAAGTTGCCACGTGAACGTATTGCCCAGTCTTATCAGTTGGAATACGGTGAAGACACACTGGAAATTCATAAAGATGCGATAGTGGCCGGAGATAAGGTATTGTTAGTGGATGACTTATTGGCTACAGGTGGTACTATTGCCGCAACAACCAGTTTAGTCGAACGT
>CBIMJC010000100.1:0-12536 GCA_966244125.1 uncultured Rheinheimera sp. | reverse complement strand
CTGACAACCAACACAAACAGCTCCCGTATTCCTTGTTGGCCTTGCGAAAACTGCGCCATGTTGTGCCTTTGGTTTTATTGTTCATGGGGAGCGTCATATGAATGTCACACAGCCTTCTTACACTTCGCCTATGAACAGGGGTTGGGCGAGTGCAGTACCATGTGGACAGATGAAAGTTACAGGCAAGAACTGGTCAGTATTTTACAGCAGCGTAAGTTGCAGCCGCTGTTTCAGCCTGTACTGGATTTTAATTCTGGCCATATTCAGGGTTATGAGGCACTGATCCGGGGGCCATCTGACAGTCCGCTGCACTCTCCGCTGGTGTTATTTAAAGTGGCGCATCAGTGCCAGTTGTTGCCTGAGCTGGAAATGTTGTGCCGCGAACTGAGTATCGCCGCCTTTGCCGCAGCCGGAGTGCAGGGTGACTTGTATCTTAACGTCAATCCATTGCTGTTATTGTCCAACGATCACCCGTCCGGTTTAACTCTGGCTTTATTGGAAAAATACCAGTTAAACCCAAGCCGGGTGGTGATTGAGCTGTCCGAACAGTATCAGGTGGACGATTCCACTGTGCTGATTAATGCGGTGCATCATTACCGTGAACTGGGTTTCCGTATTGCGATAGACGATTTAGGCAGTGGGTTTTCCGGTTTAAAGCTCTGGTCGGAACTTAAACCCGATCTGATTAAAATAGACCGCTATTTTATCAGTCAGGTGCACGCTGACCCGACCAAAAAGGAATTTGTCCGCAGCATTATTGCGCTGGCGAAAAGCACGGGCTCAGCTGTAGTGGCTGAAGGTATTGAAACCCGTGAAGAGCTGCTGCTTTGTCAGGAACTTGGCGCGGATTATGGTCAGGGTTATTTATTAGGCCGGCCTAATGCAGTAATGAGTGCTGTGGTCACCGGCAGTTATCAGCTCAATCCTAATCAGGGCAGCACGCCACCGAATTCAACCGAGCAGGTTGGGGCTTTATTGTTGTCTGTGCCTGCTGTGGCCAGTGTCACCACTGTGGCTCAGTTGTTTGATTTATTCAGTAAAAACCCGCAGTGGTCCAGTTTGGCCATAGTGGAAGACGAGCAGCCTGTCGGCATAGTGCAAAAGTCGGTGTTGTTTGAGCTGTTTTCCAGTCCTTATGGCCGCGCTTTGTATGAAAAGAAAAGTGTAAAAGCGTTGATGGATAAAGATGCTGTGATAGTGGATGAGAACAGTACTTTAGATCAGTTGAGTCAGCAGGTGACGGATCAGGACGACGAGGGCAGCTGGTATTTTATTGTCACCCGGGAGCAAAAGTATCTGGGGTTGGGTTCTGTCAGGGCCTTACTGAAACGTATCACTGAAAGCAAATTACAAAATGCACGTTACGCCAACCCCTTGACCTTATTGCCCGGCAACGTACCGATTTACCGCGAAATAGATGGCTTATTGCAGCGGCGGAAAAGCTTTCATATCGCCTATTTTGATTTAAACGACTTTAAACCCTACAACGACACTTATGGCTACAGCAAAGGCGATTTAGTCATCCAACTGGTGGCTGAATTACTGACCAGCATAGCGGGAGCCGATGGCCATTTTGTTGGTCATGTCGGTGGTGATGATTTTGTGGTGATCTTTACCAGCGAAAACTGGCAGGAGCTTTGTCAGCAGGTGCTGAATGAGTTTGCTGAACGGGTACTGTTTTATTACGAAAGTGAACACCTGCGCTCCGGCGGGATCCGCAGTCAAAACCGCAGTGGCGAGCAGGTGTTTTATCCTTTACTCAGTCTGGCGGTTGGGGTAGTGTCACCGGACCCAAGGTTATGCAGTTGCCATCATGATGTGGCTGCATTAGCCAGTGATGCCAAAACACAGGCGAAAAAACCGCAGGGTAACTTTTTGTTTATCTCACGCCGGCGTGGGCCTGGTCAGAGCCAGATCATCAATGAGATGACTGGCTAGACCAATTCAACCCGCCTGCTGAGGTACACTGCACCACTTCGATAGTCGTCAGGACGGGGATCCATGTTTTTACAGCAGTTTATTAGTGAGCATAACCACGAAGTCAGTTTTAGCCGTCAACAGGCCTGCCGTTTTGCCAAAGAAGTGGCTACAGATTTTAACCCTATCCACGACGCCGACAGCAAAAGATTCTGTGTACCAGGTGACTTGTTGTTTGCCCATATGGTCAGCAAACACGGTTTAGCCCACAAGTTGCATTGCACCTTCGCTGGTATGGTCAGTTCAGACGTGCTGCTGCACTCAGAGCAACAAGGCGATGAATGGCGCTTGTGTGATCAGCAGAACAAAAATTATCTGATTTTGCGCCAGCAAGGTGAAACCTTTCACGATTTGGCTTATATCGAGTCCTTAGTCAAAGACTATGTGCGGTTCTCTGGTCAAAACTTCCCGCATATTTTGCAGCCGCTGATGAAGCAGCATCAGGTGATGATTAACGCTCAGCGTCCGCTGGTGATTTACGAAAGTATGACGCTGGAATTTGACCGTTTTTCCGCTACATCTCCGGAATTACGTTTGGCCCACAATGACTTGGCCGTCGAAGGCAAACGAGGCCTGGCGCGTTTGGGGTTTGAACTGGTGGAACATGGTGAAGTAATAGGCCGCGGTGAAAAACGTATGATTTTAAGCAACCTGCAGCCTTATGAAGAAACTGTGATGCAGCAAATGGTCGACTTTTACAACGAACGTAAAACTCAGTTTCAGTACGCTGTATAACTTAGTTGAACTCCGGCTTGGTTTGCATCTGCGCTTCTGCTAAGGTGCCGCCAAATAACCCTATTCGTTGAGGTCGCTGATGTATTACATGATTTGTTCCGAAGATGTACCAAACAGCCTGCCACTGCGTAAGCAAGTACGTGAACAGCATTTAGCCCGTTTACAGGACTTAAAAGCCCAGGATCGTTTATTAATTGCAGGCCCGTTGCCGGCAGTGGATCTGGAAGACCCGGCCGAAGCAGGTTTTACCGGCTCTTTGGTTGTTGCGCAGTTTGAGTCTTTAGAACAGGCCAAAGCCTGGGCTGCTGCCGACCCCTACATAGCGGCTGGTGTGTACGCCCATTCAGTGGTGAAACCATTTAAAAAGGTGTTGCCCTGACAGTGTTTCGGAAGCACACAAAATACCCGGTCTTGTCCGGGTATTTTTTTAGCCTGAACAAGCCAATTTTAATAATCTCAGCTTGCCCTCATTTTTTGCTCATGTTTTTTTGAAGCTGTTACGCCATGCTAAAAGCTCCTTCACTATCAGGAGTTTAGCTATGCAATCTTTGAATCAATACCTGGTGTTCTGGCGAAATCCCTGGCGTTTGGCGGGCTGGGCTTTGGTTTTAGCTGTGTTGTTATTTCCGCTTGTTGCTATGCGGTTCAGTGCTGAAGTGCACTGGACCGGGGCAGACTTTTTGCTCGCCGCTCTGTTGTTAAGTGGTACGGGTTGTTGTATTGAACTGGCAGTCAGGTACGGTCGAACCGGGGCAACCAGAGCTGGCTGGGTTGTGGTTGTACTGACATCGCTGCTGCTGATTTGGATAAACCTGGCTGTTGGTATTATTGGCAGCGAAAATAACCCCCTGAATCAAATCTATGTTCTGGTGCTGGCTCTTGTGGTGTTTGGCGCATTTGGGGCCAGGTTTCAGCCACTGGCCATGAGTCGCGTGTTGTGGCTGACCGCCTTTGTGCAAATGGCTATTGAGCTGCTGATCCAATGGACAGACAGAGGGGCCGCGCCAGTGCTGAACACAGCTTTTGCTTTACTTTGGCTTTTGGCGGCGGCTTTGTTGCGGCATACATCAGCGCTGTCATCTGGTGTTGAACCTGAGGCATAATCGGAGTACACCTCAGGTCACAGTTGCAAAAGAGACCAACGCCTTATGACGGCACAGTGTTATCGTTTTTCAGATTTTGTGCTGGATCCGCATGAGCGCCAGCTGTCCCTTCATGGACAGAGGCTGGAGCTGAATGCCCGTTATCTGGATGCATTGGTGTTGCTGGTGCAGGAAGCTGGCAAACTGGTCAGTAAAGAGCGGTTTTTTAACGAGGTCTGGCAAGGTCTGGTGGTGAGTGACGAAGCCTTGACCCAATGTATCCGCACCTTACGCCGGGTTTTACAGGACAGCGCTGCGGCACCGGTTTTTATCGAAACTGTGCCTAAGCACGGTTACCGTTTTATCGCCAGCGTCAGTGTTGAAGCGCCAGACAGTGCTGCAGCGCAGCTGAAAGAGGCAAATGCTGTAGCTTTGGATGATGGTCTCAGTCAGGCATTTTGGCAGATAACAGGTCAAGGTGTGATAGGGGCAGCTTTGGCTGGTATGGCTGGCGGTATTTTGTATGCTGTCAGTGCTGCTGTAACTGGTCTGGTCAGCGGTTATCAGGCCTTATCTGTGCTTTTGGTGCTGCTGAGCATCACAACCCTGATTGCCCTGTTGGGCGGAGCCGGGCTTTCGCTGGCGCTGTCGGCGGTCAGCTTAAGACGGCATAGATCCTGCCTTTGGCTAATGCTTGGCGGAGGTGCTGCAGGGGCAGCCACAGGTGCTTTTGTCAGTTTATTATTGCAGGAAAGTTTTACGTTATTTTTTGGCCTTAGTCCCACTCAGATCACTGGTGCTACCGAAGGATTGGTACTGGGGTTGGCTGCCGGGCTGAGTTGTTGGCTTGTCTTTGCGACCTCAGGTAAAGTCCGGTTTTTTTATGCCGCAGCGCCAGGTTTAGTGGCAGGATTGCTGCTTAGTGCAACAGGAGGCGTACTGCTGGCGGGCAGTTTGGTCCAACTGGTGGCTCAGTTTCCGCAAAGCGCAGCTGCAGCTTTTACTCAGCTTAATGGTGGTTGGTCTGAGCCGCAGCTCAGAGCATTGCTTGGGGTGAGCGCTATGCTGGAAGCTGGTCTTTTTATTGCGGGCCTGACGCTTGGCTTAAGGCGGGCATTACTCATGCGTCGCTGATGGGGTCCGGACCTGACCAGCACTAAGTTAGTGTGCAGGGAGGATAGACGCTGGTTTTGGCACACTGAACTGATACTCAGAACTTTGATAAGACTGAACTATCGACGTGAATGCACCTTGTTGGTACAACTTCTGCCAGGCTTTGCTGAGTTTTTCCAGCTGATCCGCCGACAAGGTCCCTCTGTTAAAACCGAAATACACCGGACTTTGATACACCTCAAACAAAGGTTCTAAACCTGCGGTGGACAAGCCAGCCTGTTTTTTCCAGTAGTGATAAGCCACTGTGTCTTCCAGCACTCCATGCACCCGGCCATTGAGCAGCAACGCCTGTTTATCCTCATTGCCACGAATAAACACAAAACGGGTGCGGTTTTTGGCGTCGTTTAAAATACTGTCCAGCTCATCGCCATAATAAGCACCATTAAGCAGAGCAATAATGCCCGGGGTGCCACTGCGTTTGAGTTGGGTCAGGTTGGTTAAACCCGGAAAAGCTTTTGTTTTACCCACCAGATAAATCACTTCCTGCTGATGGGGGCCAATAAAAGCAAATTGTTGACTGCGCTCGGCGTTGTAACTTAAGTGGCTCAGTACATCCAGCTCGCCCTGTTCGATCAGCTTTAACGACCTCAGCCAGGGGCTATGAATAAATTCCAGGCTACAACCCACTTCCTTTGCCAGGCGGGTCAGTAACTCCACATTCAGGCCAGTCCAGCTGTCCTTTGTTTGAATAATGTAGGGCGCGAAGCTGGTTTCAATCCCCATACGTAAGGTGCAGCTTTCGGCGCGGAAACTCAGTAACAAAGCAAAAAGGGCAGTTAACACAAGCTTCATAGGATAGGTCCGGAGTCAGCGAAAGCTCATTCAACTATATATGCCAGAGCTACAGCTTGCCTGCGAAATCATCAGGACAGCGGCAGCATTTTTTCCTGTCAGAGTACTGTGCACTGTTTTGTTGTAAAAGAAGGAACGTTGTTCTAAGCTTGCTGACAACATTGAGCAGATGACCAAAGGCAATGAAGGGCATCAGTCCAGTCTGAGTGTTTTATCTTTTACTGCAAAGGAGATTTTGATGAATATAAACAAAGGATACAACCCGCTAAGGCTGATACTGGTGGCCTTGCTTCTGCTGGCTATGTCAGGCTGTACGGTAAAACTTATCGCCTCTTATGATGAAACCACGGATCAAAATGTGACGGCGTTGCAGCGCAAAATGGAGACATTTTTAACTGAGCTGGAAACAAAAGATGGTCTGCCTGAATGCAGTTACAGTAATAACTCTGCGTTTTATACCGAAGCTAAGGTGGATTTGAGTGCCATTAAAGTAAGGGTGGATGCTATTCCAAATAATGACATCACCGCAGAGCAGATAGTTCTGCTGACCAGCAGCTTAAATGACCTGCAAGCGCTGCATCAATTAAAAGATAAAAAGACCAGCACAGAGGGAGCGCTCAAGTGTGTGAGCTCTGATGAAATCAAAGTGCTGCGCTCTGCATTTAATGCCAGTTTTACCGCCATATTAAAACTGGAGCTGGCGAAAAAACGTGGCGAAGCCAATTAACTGAACAGGAGATCAAGTGATGAGTATTAATGCCGGAGAATTAGCAGGAACTATGCTGAACGCCATGCAGGGCGTCCTGTCGGAAAAATGGCCTGAGATTAAAGAGTATGCGGAGTCGGAAGCGAAAAAATTAGCTCAGTCGCTGGTGATGATCGAAGCGTTGAAAGTGGCAAACAAAATTGATGCCGAAGAAGCGGCGCTGCATTTATCCATTCAGAAAAACGCCAGTCGTATGGTGCTGCTGACGATTAAAGGATTGGGCGTGTTAGCTGTTGAACAGGCACTCAATGCCGCGCTGGATGTAGTCAAAGATACGGTGAATACCGCTTTGGGGTTTACTTTGATTTAAAGGCCACCTGAGTTTGCTGCAGCACACCAGCACTCAGGCGTTGTGCCGCTGCAGCTTTATTGAACAGCTTCTGCTCAATCCCTTATAGCAACTAAATTCACAAAAAAACTTGATAGGCGTATGCAAGTCACTGTGGCAAAATCAGTTTTATACCCGTCGTCCTTGAAGCTGCGGCTTTGTTGACTGCGCCATTTCGCACCAGTCATATAGGTTTACTATGCTCCTGGGGTCTCACTGGCTTGTCGCCTCGCTGCAACGTCAAGTTACTTGGGTATATAGCTTCAACAGCAAACGAATCAACACGAAGGGAGTACTGTGGTTTTGGCACTTGAGCCTGGTTTTTTAGTGATCCATTCCAATCAGCTGGAGCAGTTGCGTGCGCTTCTGGTGCAGTTTTGTCAGCGTTATCCACTGTCGCCTTTGGAGCTGGAGCAGGTGCTGGTGCAAAGCAATGGTATAGCGCAGTGGCTGAAGCTGGCTTTTGCCGCGTCACCCGATGAAACCAACCCCTATGAGCGTGGGGTGGGCATAGCGGCCGCTATGCAGGTGCAGTTGCCGGGCCGTTTTATCTGGAGCATGTATCAGCTGGCGCTGCCGGAGCAGCAACTGCCTGATTTATCAGTCTTTAGTAAAGACAGTTTACGCTGGCGTATTTTCCGTTTATTGCCTGCTTTAGTGGCTTTGGATGAATTTGAGCTGCTGCGCCGTTTTATCCATGAGGATAAAGACCAACAAAAACGCGCACAGCTATCGCTGAAACTGGCGGATTTATTTGACCAGTATCAGGTGTACCGTGCCGACTGGCTGGCCGATTGGGCCAGGGGACTGTATCGCTTAGCGCAAATGGATGGTGACGCCAAAGCCATGCCGGAGGATCAGCTGTGGCAGGCCAAACTCTGGCAGGCGATTTTGGCTGAGCTGCCTAAAGAACAGCAGCAACAAAGCCGGTTTTCCTTGCATCAGGCCTTTTTACAGCAGGTAAAAAGCTGGAAACAAGCGCCGAAAAATTTACCACGCCGCGTCATTATTTTTGGTATCTCGTCTTTGCCGCAGCAGATGCTGGAAGTGTTGTCGGCCTTAGCGCCTTATTGCCAGATTTTATTGGCGGTATTAAACCCTTGCCAGTTGTACTGGGCTGATATTATTGCCGAAAAAGACAAGGTCAAAGCAGCACAAAAACGCCAGCCACAAAAGGCCGGTTTTTTACCTTTTGCCAGTGCCGGGCAGTTATCAGGTCAGGCGCAGCCTTTGCTGGCGGCCTGGGGTAAACAAGGGCGGGATTATATTCGCCTGCTGGATCAGTTTGACGAAACGGCTGCGCATAAAGCGCTGTTTGCCCATCAAAAAGTCGATTTATTTGAATCGCCTGACACCAGTCATTTATTAGGTCAGTTGCAGGACGATATTTTGCAGCTGCGATCCATCAGCGAAACCCAAAGCCAATGGCCTGCTTTAACAGCCAAGGCAGCGCGCAGCATCAGTTTTCAAAAAGCCCATAGCCCACTTAGGGAAGTAGAAATTCTGCATGATCAGCTGCTGCAGCTTTTTACAGAAAAGCCACAGCTGGGTGCCAAAGATGTGATGGTGATGGTGCCGGACATTAATTTGTATGCGCCTTTAATTGAAGCCGTATTTGGCAAAGTGCCGGTGGGCGATTTGCGTTATATCCCTTACAGTATTTCCGATCAACAGAGCAAAAAGCAGCAGCCGTTATTGCAGGCTTTAGAAGTGCTGTTAAGCCCGGAGCAACAACGTTTAAACGCCAGTACTGTGTTCGATATGCTCGATATCCGTGCCTTGCAGCAGCGTTTTGGTTTAAAAGCTGCCGCTTTACCCAAGATTAAACAGTGGATTGAAGGGGCAGGTATTCGCTGGGGGCTGGATCAGCAGCATCGTCAGCAACTGGGTTTGCAGCATGGTTTTGAGCAAAACAGCTGGCTTTTTGGTATTCGTCGTATGCTGCTGGGTTATGTGGCGGGCAATACAGCGCCCTGGCAGGGCATAGCGCCTTATGCCGATGTGGCAGGATTAGAAGCCGCTGACCTTGGCCCAGTGCTGGTATTGCTGCAAAAAATCAACGAGCTATGGCAACAACTGGCGGTAAAACGCAGTCCGACCGCCTGGCATCAGCTTTTTACTCAGCTGCTGCAGGACTTTTTTGCACCCGACGAGCTGGAAAGTCAGCAGCTGGTGCAGCAGTTACAACAGCAACTGCAAAGTTGGCTCGACAACACCACAGGCGCAGAACTTGAAGAGGAAATAACCTTACCTATTGCCCGTCAGGCTTTGTTAGAACCTGTGCAGGCGGGTGGTTTGCAGCAACGTTTTTTCAGTGGCCGGGTTAACTTTGCCACTTTGCTGCCAATGCGCTCTATTCCTTTTGCGGTAATTTGTTTGCTTGGTATGAACGATGGGGCTTACCCACGGGCGCAGCAGCGGCAGGATTTTGATTTGATGGCGTCGGATTATCGCAGTGGCGACCGCTCACGCCGTGATGATGACCGTTATTTATTACTCGAAGCTTTATTGTCGGCCCGCCAGCAGTTGTATATCAGCTGGGTGGGTTTTAGCGTCTTTGATAATAGCGCCCGCGCGCCTTCGGTACTGGTCAGTCAGCTTAGGGATCACTTGTCGGCAGGATGGACTATGGCCGATGGTTCTGAACTGTTGCAACAAATCACTGTGGAGCATCCGTTGCAGCCTTTTAGCAGGCGTTACCGGGATGCAGGAACAGGTCTTGTCAGTTATCAGCAGGAATGGGCCAGTTTGCATCAAAAGGCTGGTGCGGCAGAGCAGGGCGAGGCACTGAAAACGCTTGACGATTTACACTGGACTTTAAAACAGGCTGCCGATTTTATCCGTGAGCCGGTGCGGTTCTTTTTTAATGAGCGCTTAAAAGTGCGGCTGGAACTGCCGGAGCTGGCCAGTATTAACGATGAAGTTTTTGCGTTGGATCCGCTGGAGCGCTGGCAAATGCAGCAGCAGTTGGTGGCGGAGTTAAAACCTGGTGTTGAACAAGGCCAAAACTGGCAACAACAGACGGAGCAACAGCTGGAGTTATTCCGTCTGCAAGGCCGTTTGGCTGTGGGGTCTGGCGCTGTGTTAATGCAACAGGATTTAGTGGCAGGACTGGATGAGTTAGCAGTTGGCTACCAGCAGTTTTTAAGCGCTTTTCCAGTAGCGGACACAGGTTTTTATCCGCTGCGTTTTGTTTGTCAGCAGGGGGAACTGGCCGAACATTTAACAGGATTCAGGCGAAGCTCCGACAACTCAGCTTTGGCTTATGCCGAGCTACTGCCTGTTGCTTTAATCAAAGATCGTAGTATCAACTGGCGACATCTAATAGCGCCTTATTTGAAGATGCTTTTATGTTGTGCCAGTGGTGTGCCGCTGACGCTTTATGTGTTGTCTCGCGTGGGGCAGTTAGTGCTGCAGCCTATGGAAAAACACCAGGCAGAAATGCAACTGACCCAGATTTTGCAGCTGATGCAACAAGGCTTATCAGCACCTTTGGCGCTGGAATTTAATGTGGGTATCGAACTGGTCAAACAGTTAGAAAAAGGTGCGGCTTTGGATGACAAACTGCTGTCGAAGCTGGAACGTGTTTATATGGGCGATGACTTTAACGCAGGCGCATTGCAGCGTAGTCCTTATTTACAGCGCGCTTTTGCCCAGTTTGAAACGCTGTGGCAAAACGGCCAGTTAGAAAAAAATGCCACGGCTTTATACGGGCCCTTATTGGCCATCAACTATAGCGAGGTATCAGCATGAATACCGCTATCGCCAATCTGGATTTATTGTCCTTTCCGTTAACCGGCAGTCAGCTGATTGAAGCCAGCGCAGGTACGGGCAAAACCTTTACCATAGCGGCGTTGTATTTACGTTTGGTGTTAGGCCACGGCACCAGTAAAGCCTTATTACCGCCCGATATTCTGGTGGTGACTTTTACCGAAGCGGCCACCCAGGAGCTGACCGAGCGTATAGGCCAGCGTTTAGCTGATGCGGCCCGTTATTTTCGTGAGCAAACAGACGCTTTAAATAAAGAGCACGCGGATCCGTTTTTACAAAGTCTGCGTTGTGAATATCCCCCTGAGCAGTGGCCCCATTGTGCTTATCAGCTGGAACTGGCGGTGCAGTATCTGGATGAAGCGGCCATTTCGACCATTCACGGCTGGTGTAATAAAGTGCTGGCTGAATTTGCGCTCTCCAGCGGTTATTTGTTTGAACAAAATCTGGTGACAGATGTGGAGCAATTGCAGCTGGATGTGATGCGCGATTACTGGCGTAATTTTTATTACCCTTTGCCGCAAGAACATATAGCGACCGTCTGGCAATTGCTGCAAAACCCCGAAACTTTGCGCAAAAAGATTCTGCCGCTCATCAGCCATCTGTCGTTATTTACTGAACCTGCGACACCAGCTGTGCTTTTGCCTGAAGTGAAAGCGCAGCGTAAGCAAAAACTCTCTGAGCTCAAAGCACCCTGGAATAACTGGGTGAGCGAAATCCGCATTTTGCTGCACGGTGCTATTGAACGTAAAGAAGTGGATGGCCGCAAATTACAGGCGCGTTATCTGGACAGCTGGTTAGCCAAACTAGTGGCCTGGATCACCGATGCCGAGATGGTCGACCCGGATTTACAAACAGGCCAAAGCCGCTTAACGCCTGAAGGTTTGGCTGAAGCCTTTAAAGGCCCGGTGCCATATCATCCGGCTTTTGAGGCTATGGCAAAACTGGGCGATGCACTGGCGGCTTTGCCCGATCCAGAGCAGGATTTAGTGCTGCATGCCGCCTTTTGGTTTGCGCGGCGTTTCCATCAGCTGCAGTTAGAGCGCTCTGAACTGGGTTTTGATGAGCTGTTAAGCCGTTTGCAGCAGGCGCTAAAAAAAGACGAAAGCGGCGGATTGGCCGGGCGCTTAAGGCGCAAATTCCCGCTGGCGCTGATTGATGAATTTCAGGATACCGATCCTGTGCAGTATCAGCTGTTTGATGCGGTGTACCAGCTCAGTCAAAACAGAACCGACTGCGGTATTTTGTTGATAGGTGACCCAAAACAAGCCATTTATGCCTTCCGTGGTGCGGACATTTATAGTTATTTAGCTGCCAAACAAGCCACAGTGGGCAGGCATTTTCAGCTACCAAAAAACTTCCGTTCCACTCATGCCATGGTCAGCGCGGTCAATCACTTATTTAGTTACGCCGAAAAGCGTGCTTTAGGTGCTTTTGTATTAGGCCGGCCGGATTTATTAAGTTTTTACCCGGTGGAAGCGCAGGGGCGCAAAGAAAGTTTTGTCGTAGGACAACAAGCTGTTACAGCGCTTGAGTTTTGTATCAAAGACTCCCCGGATGGCAAGCCTTTTAGTAAAGGCGCCGTACTGGCAGAAATGGCGCAGGCTTGTGCTGAGCAAATTGCGGTGTTTTTAGAGGGCAGCGCAGGCTTTGTGCAGGACAACAACTTCAGCAGGCTTAAAACCAGCGATATAGCTGTGTTGGTCAATAACCAGCAGGAAGCCAATGCCATTAAAAAAGCTTTGGCCGAACGCAATTTGGCCTCTGTGTATTTATCCGACAAAGGCGCTGTATTTGAAAGCCCTGTGGCTTTGGATTTATTACTCTGGCTGCGCGCCTGCGCTGAGCCACAACGTGAAGCACTAGTGCGCTCGGCTTTATCGAGCTGGAGTTTGTCGTTAAGTTATACCGAACT
>CBIMJC010000099.1:0-12622 GCA_966244125.1 uncultured Rheinheimera sp. | reverse complement strand
GGTGCTGGCTAAACCTAAAGTCAGCACCAGTAACAAGGGAATTTGCACCAGATGCAGCATTGGATCAGGGCTGATCTGCAGTGCCAAACCTACCACCACAGCCCAGACCAAAGCCAGTAAAGCCCATACAGTTGTACGTTTTGACAGTTGAAACATAACCACCTCCTGTTGTTGATGTCGCTACTTTACTCTGCTTAAAAATCAGTCTAAAGTGTCACTAATGACGTAATAATGGCTAAAAGTGACATCATGAAACGTCTTGGTATTTGGGTAGATCACGACATAGTGATGAGCAGTGTGACAGGGGTAGTGGATTTTTTTACCTTCTGTAATAAATACTGGCAGCTGATACAGCAAAGTGAACAACAGCTGTTTGAAACTGTTTTAATGGGGCCTAACCCGCTAGTACAGCATGGTGCTTTTAGCCTGAAGG
The DNA here is from genome assembly GCA_966244125.1 of uncultured Rheinheimera sp. GTDB lineage: Bacteria > Pseudomonadota > Gammaproteobacteria > Enterobacterales > Alteromonadaceae > Pararheinheimera. Next base: position 12,189 of record CBIMJC010000099.1, on the reverse strand, counting down.
TTGAAGCTGTGGATTTCGGTTCTATTGATATTCTGTTGATCCCGGGTTTTTATGCCTATAACCCCAAAGATCTGGTGCGTGTCAGTCAGCAATTACAACCTTACAGTACAGAGTTGCAGGTTATGTTAGCGCAAGGCAAATGGCTGGGCGCTTTTTGTAATGGCACTTTTGCTTTAGCCGGAACAGGCTTGTTAAACGGTTTACAATCAACCTCTGTCTGGTTTTTTAAAGACTATTTCCGGCAAATGTTTCCGCAGGTCAAACTGGATTTGCAGCAACTGGTGGTACAGCAGCAAAACATTTTAACCGGAGGCGCTACCACGTCCTATCTGAATTTGTGTCTGCGTTTTGTCGAACTTTGTATGGATACGGCTTTTGCACAGCAAATGGCGAAAATTATGCTGACCGATCCAAACCGGACTTCACAGTTGCCCTATTTATCTTTGCAACTGGCACCACAGCACAAAGATGCGAAGCTGGCAGAAATTCAGCAGTATTTGCAGGCTCATCTGGCAGAAGCTGTGACGCTGGAACAGTTAGCCGATCAGTTTGCGATGACACCCCGTACTTTGATCCGGCGTTTTAAGCAGCATCTGGACGAAACCCCTATGGCTTATCTGCAACGTTTGCGGATAGAGAGAGCCAAGTCTTTGCTGGAGAATACCTTATGGACAGCGGAAGACATTATGCAGCAAGTGGGCTATGAAGACATTTCGTCTTTTCGGAAATTATTTGTGCATTACACCAGCCTGACGCCCAAAGCCTATCGGCAAAAGTTTATGTTTGAGCCACAAATTGACTGTTGTCCGGTCAGTGGCCGTGAGCGGGAGTCTGCTGCTTGATCAAACTTAATGATTTTATTTAACAATGTTTAACAAATGAATCAGGAAAAGTTTGCTTTGTGCTATTATCATGTGGCCAATTCATTGATGAAAGTAAATTAAATGTATTTATCTGAGATCGGCTGGCATCTTTATGCACTGCTATTTATCCTCTGCATTCTGCTCCCGGCGCTTATTTTATGGGCTCTGGTGTATTTTAAACCGCTGTGGTTAAGACAATCTTTATGGGCATTCAGCCTCTGTAGTTTGTGCTTCTTAGTGCTGAGCCTGAAATTTAGTGATAACACTTTGTTAATGACTGACAGTTCTTTAGAGCTGAGAGCAGGTTTATATCAAACCAGAATTGATGATATTCACTCAGCGCAAAGTAAAGTGTCTGTGCTGATCCCTGCAGAACTGGGCGAATTTGAACCTGTAGTTGCAGTCAATGCCATTAACCTGCCGAACTACAAAGTCGGCTGGTTCAGACTGGTGAATCAGCAAACTGCTTTTGTGATGCTGATTGGCGATATTGAAAAAGTGACAGTAGTCAGCACTAAAACAGCCATAGCTTTAATTAGTGGCGATATTAACAGAGACAATGCCGGTGCTGGTTTGCAGGCAAAGGCGTTTCGATAGGGTCAGAAGCCTTGCCTCTGACCCTTTGATGTTTACATCAGAACTGCATTTCCGGAATATCGCCGGAAATCACTAGCTTACCCGCAGTTTTTTGCTGAATTTCTTCGACACTGATGCCTGGAGCTCTTTCCAGCAAATGGAAAGCGCCATCCCGCACTTCCAGAACAGCTAAATCAGTCACAATCTTCTTCACACAATTCACACCTGTTAAAGGCAAAGTACAGCTGTCCAGTAACTTAGAGCTGCCGTATTTGTCGGCGTGGGTCATGGTGACGATAATGTTCTGCGCACCAGCTACTAAATCCATAGCGCCACCCATGCCTTTGACCAGTTTGCCCGGGATCATCCAGCTGGCGATATTGCCGTTTTGATCCACTTCAAAAGCGCCTAATACAGTCAAATCGACATGACCACCACGGATCATGGCAAAACTTTCAGCTGAGCTGAAAATCGCCGCGCCTTTTATCGCGGTGACTGTTTCTTTACCTGCGTTGATCATATCTGCATCCAGTTCAGCTTCGGTTGGGTAGGGGCCCATACCTAATAAACCGTTTTCCGATTGCAGCATCACTTCAATACCTGCAGGCACATAGTTCGCGACTAAGGTAGGGATACCAATGCCTAAATTGACGTAATAACCGTCCTGTAATTCCTGAGCCACCCGCATAGCGACCTGTTCACGTGATAATGCCATTTGCTGTGCTCCTTAAGCCTGACGAACCATACGACGTTCAATGCGTTTCTCAAAGCTGGCTTTGATCACACGTTGCACATAAATACCTGGAGTGTGAATTTGGCTTGGCTCCAGTTCACCCGGCTCGACTATTTCTTCCACTTCAGCCACAGTAATTTTGCCTGCCGTAGCCGCCATAGGGTTGAAGTTCATAGAGGTATGACGGAACACCAGATTGCCGTAACGGTCGGCTTTCCAGGCCCGTACTATGGCAAAATCACCAGTGATCGATTCTTCCAGTACATAATGGCGGCCATTAATTTCACGGGTTTCTTTACCTTCAGCCACAGGAGTACCGTAACCAGTTGCAGTGAAAAAGGCCGGAATACCAGCACCACCGGCACGGATTTTTTCAGCCAATGTGCCTTGAGGGGTTAACACCACTTCCAGTTCACCCGATAACAACTGTTTTTCAAACAAGGCGTTTTCGCCGACATAAGAGGCGACCATTTTTTTGATTTGGCGGTCCTCTAACAACACACCTAAACCAAAACCATCGACACCACAGTTATTAGAAACCACAGTTAAATCACGGGTGCCCATCTTCTTAATCTGAGCAATCAGGCCTTCCGGAATACCACATAAACCAAAACCACCGGCTATCACTGTCATACCGTTGGTCAGGCCTGCCAGCGCTTCTTCGTAGCTGGTCACAACTTTATTAAACCCTGCCATTTTGTATCCTTAAAAGATGCTATCACTCATTAATTTTGCTGGCATTTGGCCTTTAGCGCCAATCCTACTTTAGAACTAGGAGCCTTGCCCAATTGTTCGCTGATAAACCAGCCGATAGGGGCCAGCCGTTGTAAATCAACACCAGTTTTGATGCCAAGGCCATTCAGTAAATACACTACTTCTTCAGTGGCCACATTGCCTGACGCACCGGCGGCGTAAGGACAACCACCTAAACCTGCGACTGAACTGTCGACCACAGCAATACCCCGCTGTAACGCGGCGTAAATGTTACTTAACGCCTGACCATAGGTATCGTGAAAATGCACCGCCAGTTGTTCGACTGGTACAACTTCAAGCACAGCGTCCAGCATCGCATTGACTTTGGACGGAGTGCCTACGCCTATGGTGTCACCTAACGAAATTTCATAGCAGCCCATATCCAGTAAAGCTTTGGCGACCCGTGCAACTTCCTCTGGTGCAACCTCACCCTGATAAGGGCAGCCGACCACACAAGAGACATAACCCCGCACTTGAATGCCATCCAGTTTGGCCTGCGCCATCACAGGGGCAAAACGCTCAAGACTTTCCGCTATGCTGCAGTTGATATTTTTTTGGGTAAAAGCTTCAGATGCAGCACCAAATACCGCTACTTCAGTGGCACCTGCTGCTTTGGCTGCTTCATAACCTTGCAGATTGGGGGTCAAAGCTGTGTACTCTATACCTGCTTTACGGCTGATTTGCGCAAATACAGCAGCAGAATCAGCCATTTGTGGCACCCATTTCGGTGAGACAAAAGCGCCGGTTTCAATGGTGATAAGGCCAGTTTCCGCTAAGCGATTAACCAGCTCAACTTTGGCCTCCAGCGACACGGCTTTTTCATTCTGCAGACCATCGCGTGGGCCTACTTCAACAATCCGCACTGCTTTGGGCAAAGCTGCTGTATGTTGTGGGTTTAAAGTCAGTGACATCTTTTTCTCCAAATCCGCCTGTTAGTCCGCTGCGGTAAAATCAACCAGCTGGGCGCCGTCTTTGACTAAATCACCAGCGGCATAAAACAGCTGATTGACCACGCCATCTTTTGGCGCTTTGATGCTGTACTCCATTTTCATCGCTTCCATCACCAACAGTGTCTGGCCTGCGCTGACGACCGCACCTTTTTCGACCATCACAGCGACTATAGTGCCGTTCATCGGTGCTGTCAGGCTACCCGCTGCTGCGCCATCATCAACCACAATTTGCACTTGAGTCTGGTAAACAAAGTCGTAACGCTGATGTTTAATAAACACCGATACGATGTCCTGATACTGGCTGACCCGGACTTTGACCTGATGGCCATTTAAGTTGGCCTGCAGTTCATCACCCCGTAGGCTGGCGGTGGCAGGGGTGGTGACGCCTTGCTGGGTTAAGCTCAGGTTTTTGCCTTCAGAACTGATGCTGACCAGACGGGGTTCATCCTGATACAGCAGCGGGAAAGACACAGTGGCAACTTCATTTAAACGCCAGCCAGAACACAAAGCCCATGGGCTTTGATCGTCCACATTGTCTGAACGCTCTTTTAATAACAGATACAAAGCCGCCAATAAACTAGCCTGTTCGGTTTCGGACTGACCTGGTGCAAATAAGGATGCTTTATGCCGTTCAATAAAATGCGTATCCAGCTCTGCTTTGGCAAAAGCAGGTTGCTCGACTAAACGGGTTAAAAAATTCAGGTTGTTTTTTACACCAGCAATACGGTAATCATCCAAAGCACGTAACATACGGGCTATGGCGCGATCACGGTTTTCATCCCAGACAATCAGCTTGGCAATCATAGGGTCGTAAAAAGGCGAGACTTCGTCGTTTTCGACTACGCCAGTATCGACCCGCACATAACGGCTGCTTTCAGGCTGGCGTAAATAGGTCAGTTTGCCTGTGGCTGGCAGGAAATCGTGATCCGGATCTTCGGCATAAACCCGCACTTCTATGGCATGGCCATCAATAGTGATTTGATCCTGAGTTAAAGGCAAAGGCTGACCACTGGCGACCAACAGCTGCCATTTCACCAGATCCTGACCTGTGATCATTTCTGTCACCGGGTGTTCGACCTGCAGACGGGTGTTCATTTCCATAAAGTAGAAAGAGCCGTCTTCATCAAATAAAAACTCCACAGTACCAGCGCCCTGATAGGCAATGGCTTTGGCCGCTTTGACTGCTGCTTCGCCCATGGCTTTACGCTGATCGCTGCTGAAATGTGGTGCTGGTGCTTCTTCAATCACTTTTTGGTGACGGCGCTGAATAGAGCAGTCGCGCTCTGCTAAATACACTGCATTGCCAAAACTGTCAGCAAAGACCTGAATTTCAACATGACGGGGTTTGGTCAGGTAACGTTCCATCAGCACTTTGTCGTTGCCAAAGCCGTTTAAAGCCTCACGTTTGGCGCCCGCCAAAGCTTCTGCAAATTCGCCACTGTTCCAGACTACACGCATACCTTTACCACCGCCGCCGTAGGCGGCTTTCAGTAACAGCGGGTAGCCGATTAAATCAGCTTGTTGCTGTAAAAAGGCTGGATCCTGATTATCGCCATGATAACCAGGCACTAAAGGTACACCGGCTTTAGTCATAATCTCTTTAGCTGCGCTTTTACTGCCCATAGCGGCAATAGCAGGCACGGGCGGGCCAATAAAGACTACACCTGCTTTGGCGCAAGCCTCTGCAAAACCTTCGTTTTCAGATAAAAAGCCATATCCAGGGTGCACAGCTTCGGCACCACTTAATTTGGCGATTTCCAGAATTTTATCTGCGCGTAAATAGGATTCTTTACTGGGCGCCGGGCCTAATAAAAAAGCTTCATCGGCCATATGCACATGACGGGCATTGGCGTCTGCTTCTGAATAAACAGCCACACAACGAATGCCCAGTTTATGGGCGGTTTCTATCACACGGCAGGCGATTTCGCCCCGGTTGGCGATCAAAATTTTGCGAAACATCAGTCTGTTTTTCCTTATTCTGACCGGATCCAGGCCGGAGTACGTTTTTGTAAAAAGGCCGTTAAGCCTTCCTGACCTTCAGCTGAAACCCGGATAGCGGCAATGCGCTCAGAGGTGTCTGCTATCAGTCTTTGATTAATAGGCTGATTGTGAACCGCTGCCATCAGCTCTTTGGCAGAGCGTAAGGCAGCTGGGCTGTTATTCAGTAAGATGCCAACAAAATGTTCAGCAGCCGTATCAAGACCACTGGTTTCAACCACTTGATGCACTAAACCTAAATTCAGCGCTGTAGATGCATCAAAACGTTCTGCCGTTAAAAAATAACGACGGCTGGCACGTTCGCCAATAGCACGCATCACGTAGGGGCTGATCACGGCTGGTATTAAACCAATTTTGACTTCACTTAAACAAAAGCTGGCGCCTTGTTCGGCAAGGGCTATATCGCAGCAGGAGACTAAACCCAAAGCACCACCAAAAGCCGCACCTTGTACCAAAGCTATAGTGGGGGCAGGGAAGCTATCCAGCAGACGCATCAGCTCTGCAAGCTGACCTGCATCTTCTAAGTTTTGCTGATAGTTTTTCTTCGCCATAGAGCGCATCCAGTTCAGATCGGCGCCTGCACTGAAGTTTTTACCCAGGGATTTGAGCAGCAGCAGCCGTACAGCAGGGTTCGCGGCCAGACTGTTTAGCGCATCGATCAATTCGGCAATCATGTTGTCGTCAAAAGCGTTATGCACTTCGGCGCGGTTTAGCACCAGCTCTGCAATACCGGCTGCATTTAACGAGGTAGTAATAGTTTTATAGTTTTTCATTTTTTACTCCTGTGGCTTACAGCTACATCCGGAACACGCCAAATTTAGATTCGGCGACAGGGGCATTCAGCGCGGCGCTCAGTGCCAGACCAACCACCATACGGGTTTGGGCCGGGTCTATAATGCCGTCATCCCATAAACGCGCACTGGCGTAGTAGGGGTGACCTTGTTGCTCATACTGAGCGACAATAGGCTGACGAATAGCTTGTTCAGCTTCGGCTGTCAGGCTTTCGCCTTTGCGGGCTAAGGCATCTTTAGTCACTGTCGCCATTACACCAGCGGCCTGTTCACCGCCCATCACTGAAATACGGGCATTAGGCCACATCCACATCATGGTTGGGTCATAAGCACGGCCACACATACCGTAGTTACCAGCGCCATAAGAGCCGCCAATTAATACGGTAAATTTCGGCACATTGGCACAAGACACAGCCATCACCATTTTGGCTCCGTGTTTAGCAATACCTTCAGCTTCGTATTTTTTACCGACCATAAAGCCGGTGATGTTTTGCAGGAACAACAGCGGGATTTTGCGCTGGGCACAAAGCTCAATAAAGTGCGCACCTTTTTGTGCTGATTCAGAAAACAAAATGCCGTTATTGGCCACTATGCCAATAGGCTGGCCAAAAATGCGGGCAAAACCACAGACTAAAGTCGCGCCATAAAACTGTTTAAATTCGTCAAAGTCAGAGCCGTCGACAAGTCGGGCTATCACTTCACGCACATCAAAAGGCTTTTTCAGGTCTGTGCCGACTATGCCGTAAAGCTCGCTGGCATCATAAAGGGGGGCTTCGACAGGACGCACATCACCTTGCACAGGTTTTTGATGATTCAGGCGACTGACGGCATTACGCGCCAGCTGCAGCGCATGTTCATCATTCAGTGCATAGTGATCGGCCACACCTGAGATTTTGCAGTGCACATCGGCGCCGCCTAACTCTTCGGCTGTCACTTCTTCGCCTGTCGCAGCTTTCACTAAAGGCGGACCTGCTAAAAAGATAGTGCCCTGATCTTTAACAATAATACTTTCATCGGCCATAGCAGGTACATAAGCACCTCCTGCAGTACAAAGGCCCATCACCACTGCAATTTGTGGAATACCCTTGGCGGACATACGCGCCTGATTAAAGAAGATACGGCCAAAGTGCAGTTTATCCGGGAACACTTCGTCCTGACGGGGCAGGTTAGCGCCACCCGAATCCACCAGATAAATACAAGGCAGGTTGCAGTTTTCGGCTATTTCCTGGGCACGTAAGTGTTTTTTTACCGTCAGCGGATAATAAGTGCCACCTTTGACTGTGGCATCGTTCGCCACAATCATACATTCGACCCCATTCACCCGGCCTATGCCAGCAACCACACCCGCAGCTGGTACATAGTCGTCATAACACTGCCAGCCGGCAAATTGGCCGACTTCTAAAAAGGGTGAACCCGGGTCCAGTAGTTTTTGAATACGGTCGCGGACAAACAGCTTGCCGCGTGACGTATGGCGGGCAATCAAAGCTTCGCCGCCACCTAGTTTGATCTGTTGTACTTTTTGCTCTAAATCATCCACCAGCTGCTGCATCGCCTGAGCATTCTGGATAAATTCATCACTGCGTGGATTAATTTTGCTATTCAGTCTGGCCACGTTCACCACCTTTGGCTATCGGGATTCAGTAGGGTTGAGGCTCCGTTGGGGTTTGGATTAAGAAAAGCCGGACTAAAACGCTGACACGCCCGTGAACCCATCCATGGGGGGCTCGTGTCGCTGCCATCCATGGCGCTCTACGGTCTGCTTATTTAGTCCGGCTTTTCTCCAACGTTCGGTTGAGCCTGTCAGGATTCTGCTTAGTTCGATTCGTTAAATAACTCGCGGCCTATCAACATACGGCGAATTTCTGAGGTGCCAGCACCTATTTCGTACAGCTTGGCATCCCTTAATAAACGCCCTGTCGGGTACTCGTTGATATAACCATTGCCGCCTAACAGCTGGATGGCATCTAATGCCATTTGAGTGGCCAGTTCTGCGCTGTATAAAATCGCGCCTGCTGCATCTTTGCGGGTGGTTTCACCGCGGTCACAGGCTTTAGCGACTGTATAGACATAAGCGCGGGCTGCATTCATTTTGGTGTACATATCAGCTACTTTACCCTGCACCAGCTGGAATTCACCGATAGACTGACCAAACTGTTTGCGGTCGTGGATATAAGGCACCACCACGTCCATACAGGCTTGCATAATGCCCAGCGGGCCGCCGGATAACACCACACGTTCATAGTCCAGACCGGACATCAGTACACGGGCGCCTGAACCCACTGTGCCTAACACGTTTTCTTCCGGTACTTCACAGTCCTCAAATACCAGTTCACAGGTATTGGAGCCGCGCATACCCAGTTTGTCGAGTTTCTGCGCCTGGCTAAAACCTTTAAAACCACGTTCAACAATAAAAGCTGTCATGCCTTTAGAGCCGCCATTGATGTCGGTTTTGGCGTAAATCACATAAGTGTGGGCATCCGGGCCGTTGGTGATCCACATTTTGTTGCCGTTTAAAATGTAGCGATCGCCTTGTTTGTCGGCGCGTAATTTCATCGAAACTACATCTGAACCTGCATTAGGTTCAGACATCGCCAGAGCGCCAATATGCTCACCCGAGCACAACTTTGGCAGGTACTTTAATTTTTGCGCTTCATTGCCGTTACGGGCAATCTGATTCACACATAAGTTGGAATGCGCACCGTAAGATAAAGCCACTGAAGCAGAAGCACGGCTGATTTCTTCCATAGCAACAATGTGTTCCAGGTAACCTAAACCTGAACCACCGTATTGTTCATCGACAGTGATACCTAACAACCCCAGATCGCCAAATTTGCGCCATAAGTCGTTAGGGAACTCGTTGTCATGGTCGATTTGCGCTGCACGCGGCGCTATTTCATCACGGGCAAAGCTGTTGACCTGTTCGCGGATCATATCGACGGTTTCGCCCAGATCGTAATTTAATGTTTTGTATGTGCTAATCATAACTTTCCCCGTTTGCTTTTATGGTCATGGCTGGTGCAGTCTTTCTGTCTGCGGGCTTTTTCTACCTTGTACAGCCATCACTGTGGACTGGTAATTGGTTGTTGGAACCTATACTGGCTCTTTGTTTTGCTTGGCCTGATCCAGAGTTTCGCGGCAGCGTTTTTCCACTGTCACTAATTCCATCAACACCACTTTGATGTCATCCATCTGCTGATGCAGTTCAGCTTTTTTCTGTTCTATCAGTTTCAGCATGGTGCTTAATTGGGTCACGCTGCTTTTGTCTGCGTCATACAGCTCAAATAACTGGCCTGTTTCTGACAAACTAAAACCCAGCCTTTTGCCACGCAAAATCAGCTTTAACCGCACTCTGTCTCTGCGGCTGTAAATCCGGGTTTGGCCCTGACGTAAAGGGGTTAATAAGCCCTGATCTTCGTAAAAACGAATGCTGCGGGTTGTGATATCAAACTCTTTTGCCAGCTCGCTGATGCTGTAGGTTTTGTCGTCTTTTTCTGTCATTTGGGCTGTCGCTTGAACGGTCATAAGGGCCTTCCGGTAAAGTGGCGACAACTATAAGTGAAGTTTACGTAAAGGTAAAGCTGTGTTCGCGTCAATTAAGGGCTGGCGGCGAATTGCTTCGGTAGGATGTAAAGTTAAAGTGCCAAAGCGGCCGGGCAAAGCGTGCATTTTTCTGAACCTTTTCCAGCTTATACAACCATAGTGTTAGTAGGTTGACGTTGGCGTAAACGTAAATTTGGTGTAGTGTGAGGCCCAACTTTTTCATCATGCTTCTGAACGACGGAGAAATGAACATGGCGCAGCACGAAAAAATTGCCATAGTGGCAGCCAAAAGAACGGCAATGGGTGGATTTTTAGGTGGCTTGTCTGACGTCAGCAGCACAGATTTAGGCGCACAAGCTATTAAGGCGGCCTTAGAGCAAGCTGCTATCGATGGCGCTAAGGTCAGTGAAGTTATTATGGGCTGTGTGTTACCTGCGGGTTTAGGTCAGGCGCCAGCCCGTCAGGCCACTTTAAAAGCGGGTTTACCTTTATCTGCCGGTGCCACCACTATCAATAAGGTCTGTGGTTCAGGTTTAAAATCTGTGATGTTGGCCTCTGATCTGTTACGTGCTGGTTCTGCTGATCTGGTGGTGGCAGGTGGCATGGAGTCTATGTCGAACGCGCCTTATATCCTGCCAAAAGCCCGTGCCGGTATGCGGATGGGCCATGCGGAAGTCAAAGATCATATGATGCTGGATGGTCTGGAAAACGCTTACGATGGTAAAGCCATGGGGTGTTTTGCGCAGAAAACAGCAGACGAGCATGATTTTAGCCGTGCCCAGATGGACGAGTATGCCGTGTTGTCATTAACCCGGGCACAGCAAGCCATCAGCTCCGGCGCTTTTGTTGAAGAAATTACCCCTGTGACTTTCCAGACCCGTAAAGGCGAAGTCACTTTTGCCACGGACGAACAACCAGGCAATGCCAAAGTCGACAAAATCCCAGGCTTAAAACCAGCTTTTGCCAAAGACGGCACTATCACAGCGGCGAACTCCAGTTCTATTTCCGACGGTGCTGCAGCACTGGTGTTAATGCGTGCAGAAGATGCCAAAGCGCAGAACAAAACTGTATTGGCTCATGTAGTGGGTCATGCCACGCATTCGCAGGAACCAGAGCTGTTTACTGTAGCTCCGGTGGGTGCTGTCACTAAGCTGCTGGCCAAACTGGGCTGGACAGCGGCAGATATCGATCTGTGGGAAATTAACGAAGCTTTTGCCATGGTGACTATGCTGGCGATTAAAGAGCTGAAGCTGGATGTCAACAAAGTCAACGTCAACGGTGGCGCTTGTGCTTTAGGTCATCCTATCGGCGCTTCAGGTGCCCGAATTCTGGTGACTTTAATTCATGCGTTAAAAGCCCGTGGCTTAAAACGTGGTATTGCCACTTTATGTATAGGTGGCGGCGAGGCTGTGGCTTTAGCGGTAGAACTGCCGTAATACCTAGAAAAGGCGCGGTAAAAACTGCGCCTTTTGCTTTAAAGAATTTAATAAAAAATATATTTAAATCAACAGGTTTAATCAAACAAATAGCTTTAGTCCTTAGCGTTACAGAACTGCAGCGTTAAGGATGAGGGTTAAACGGGGAGAGAAGTATTATGGCCCATCAGGTTCAGTTATTTATCAACGGTGAATTTGTCCCGTCCAAGTCCGAGCGTTTTATTCCGGTGACAGATCCTGCCACTCAGGACGTGATAGCCCAGGTGCCTTGCACTACAGCAGATGAAATGGCTTTTGCCATCGCATCCGCCAAAGAAGCTTTTAAAAGCTGGAAAGAAGTGCCTGTGTCAGAACGTGCCCGTTTAATGATGCGTTTTGCGCATTTGTTAAAAGAACATCAGGCTGAAATTGCCGACATTATCTGCCGTGAATTAGGCAAAACAGTGGAAGATGCCAAAGGCGACGTGTGGCGTGGTATTGAAGTAGTAGAACAAGCCGCCAATATTCCGTCTTTAATGATGGGCGAGACGGTGGAAAACGTAGCGCGCA
>CBIMJC010000098.1:0-12749 GCA_966244125.1 uncultured Rheinheimera sp. | reverse complement strand
TGGGTCTGGAGAATGCGCTGGACAAACAGTACATTACCTATTACTCGCAAACCACCCCCGCCAACAGTAGTTATTTTGCTGGTTTAGGCCGCACTTTAAATCTGAACTGGCAGATGGCGTTTTAAGGACTTTAACGGATGAGAGTGGCCAAAAAGTTACACAGGTTTTTTGGCCTCATTTTAGCCTTGTGGCTGGTGCCAGCCAGCCTGACAGGCGCTGTTCTGCTCTACAAAAATGAGTTGTTGCAATGGCTTTATCCCCAATTGCAGCAACCTTTAGTCACAGACTTAGCCCGCTGGGGCAAAGTATTAGATACCTTGCCTCAGACAGACTATAACTTTGTCCGGCTTGCCAGAGCTGAACGTCCATGGCTGGAGCTGACCCGTCTGGATGGCAGTCTGGAATACTGGTCCGCTTCGGGTCAATTGCTGCTCAGTCGTAGCCCTTATCAGGATTTTATTGGCTGGTGTTACGAATTCCATCTGCATTTATTCAGCGCAGAGCTGGGTGAACAGATCATGGGTGTACTGGGATTATTCGCATTGCTGCTGATTGGTTCTGGTTTATGGCAAAGCTGGCCTAAGCACTGGGGCTGGCGGTTATGGCGTTTGCCTTTATCGGCGCCGTCCATCCGCTGGTCCAGACAATGGCATTTTGTCATTGCCTTCTGGACAGCTCCTCTGCTGCTACTGACCAGCCTGACGGGTACTGCTATGGTGTATAACCAGCAAGTGCAACAGGGGTTAAGCTGGTTGTTTCACGATCCAGTCGCCAAAGCCCCTGTCTCTGCTAATTCATCTTACCCTGTCACTCAAAGCCAGTGGACTTTCTGGTTGCCGGCAGCGCAACAACAATTACCTGATGGTGTTTTACGTTTAGTCAGTTTTCGCAAAAAAGCAGAGCAGGAACTATCAATCCGGGCTCAGCTAAACGAAGAATGGCACCCCAATGGCCGCACTCTGATTAAACTTGATCCTGCCGGCGCCACTGTTTTATCTGTACAAAAAGCCACGCAGATGGGGCAAGGCAAACAACTGAGCCAACTGATTTATCCGATACATATAGCTGCAGTAGGTGGGGACTTCTATAAAATTTTGCTGTTGCTGACAGGTTTTATCCCATTGATACTATGGGTATTAGGCATGATTTATCATAAAAGACGTGAAGCTTTTGACAAGGATAAAAAAACGGCCCCTTAAGGAACCGTTTCAAAACACTTTACCCTTTGCAGAGCTGGCAACAATGCTACAGCTTCAAGTACAAAGGCTAGATTAGTCCTGGCCGATACGGGCTTTAATATCGTTGATCAACGGCGATGCTGCAAAACCATTAGCAGTGGCCCATGTTTCCAGGTCTTCTGCCACTAAAGCTTTGGCTGGCATCTGTTTAACAAAAAAGGCGCCAGTTTCGTAAGCGTCACTGCGCATCGCAAATTTAATCAGCGAATCGCCATTACATTGAATCGCATCATAAATTTTACGAACGTTTACTTTGTTGTCGGACAAGACTTTACGAACGCGGTTTTTATCGTCTGCTTTCGTGTATTCACACAAAGAGGTGATCCATTGATCCTGCGCCACTGCTACAGGCGCTGCTGCGAAATAAGCACTTGCTACTACTGCTAATGTAACGAGCTTTTTCATAAAAATACCCCTTAGAGGTTAATAGGTGAACTGGTAAAATTGATAATATTGAAACTATATACTGCCAGATACTACTTTGCCAAGTATTACCTGCTTTTTCTGATACGCAAGGAATTGAAATAAATCAATGGTTTACGGCTGGATGTCTGGATGGGGCCAGGTGGTGTTTGTAGGGGAGGGGCTTGCCCTCCCGCCTGAACGAAACTAAGTTAACCCAACCAGGGCTGCGCCGAGGCGCGTTGTTGTTCGTAGCTGTTGATTTGTGGCGTAAACTGCTCGCTGACACCAATAAAATCCAGGCCACTTAATAAACGCTGCTTAATGTCCGGGTCAATCTGGAAACCCACAGCAGCGTTGTTGCCCAGAATAATCTGCTGGCCGGCCAAATCAATTTTCCATTCCTGCGTGCCTTGTTGGCAGCGGCTGAATAAAAACTCAATATTGGACGCACTTAAACTAATCAGCAGCATGCCGTTGTTGATGCTGTTATTAAAGAAAATATCAGCAAAACTTTCGGCAATCACCACATTAAAACCGTATTGCTGGATAGCCCAGGGCGCATGTTCACGGCTGGAACCACAACCAAAGTTAGCCCGGGTCAGCAGAATAGATGCACCCTGGTATTGAGGGGCATTTAACACAAAGTCCGGGTTAGGCTGTTCATTGGCCAGATAACGCCAGTCGTAAAACAAGGCCTCTGCAAAACCATCGCGGCTGACCGAAGTTAAAAACTGTTTTGGAATAATCTGGTCGGTATCGACATTGTTTTTATCTAAAGGGCACACCAGCCCTTGTGCAAAAATTTGGCTCATTGGTAGCTTCCTTCAGAAATATCAACAAATCGGCCAGCAATAGCAGCAGCTGCTGCCATAGCCGGGCTGACTAAGTGGGTACGGGCGCCACGGCCCTGGCGGCCTTCAAAGTTACGATTTGAGGTGGAAGCGCAGCGTTGGCCTGCTTCAACTCTGTCATCGTTCATGCCTAAACACATAGAGCAGCCTGGTTCACGCCATTCAAAACCAGAAGCTCTAAAGATATCGGCCAAACCTTCGGCTTCCGCCTGACGTTTGACCTGACCAGAGCCTGGTACTATCAAAGCGCGCACACCGGACGCCACTTGTTTACCCTGAACTACAGCAGCAGCCTGACGTAAATCTTCAATACGGCTATTGGTACAGGAACCAATAAAGACCACATCCACTTTCAGGTCTGTTAATTTCTGGCCAGCTTCAATGCCCATATAAGTTAAAGCGCGGCGCGCAGCATCAGCTTTAATTAAATCGCTGAAGGACTCAGGCGCAGGGATTGGCTGATCCACAGCTATAACCTGCTCTGGGTTGGTGCCCCAGGTCACTTGCGGTCTGATGTTTTCTGCGGCAATAGTCACGGTTTTATCAAAGACGGCATCCGCATCTGAGTAAAGGCTTTGCCAGTACTGCACTGCCGCATCCCAGTGCTCGGCTTTGGGTGCATGAGGTTTGCCTTTTAAGTAGGCAAAAGTCACTTCATCCGGCGCTATTAAACCTGCTTTCGCCCCCATTTCAATGCTCATATTACACAGCGTCATCCGGCCTTCCATGCTCATACCCCGAATGGCAGAGCCGCAGAATTCAGCGACATAACCATTACCACCGGCCGTACCTAACTGACCTATCACCGCCATAATCACATCTTTAGGCGTAACAAAAGCTGATAACGAACCTGTGATTTCCACTTTTAAGGTTTTTGCCACTTGCTGCTGCAAGGTTTGGGTAGCCAGTACATGTTCTACTTCGGAGGTGCCAATACCAAAAGCGATAGCACCAAAGGCACCATGAGTCGAGGTGTGGGAATCGCCGCAGACAATAATCATACCGGGCTGAGTTAAACCCAGCTCAGGGCCTATCACATGCACTATGCCCTGATCCGGATGCATTAAATCCAGTAAAGGCACATTAAATTCTTTGCAGTTGGCCGCCAATGCCTCCAGCTGTTTGCGCGAGGTTTCACCGGCTGCATCTATGCTACGCAGCTGAGTTGAGACGTTATGGTCCATAGTGGCGTAGGTTAAATCCGGACGACGTACGGTGCGACCCGCCTGACGTAAACCGGCAAAAGCCTGAGGGCTGGTGACTTCATGGATTAAATGGCGATCGACAAACAACAAGTCGGTGCTGCCGTTGACTGGAGCCACTACATGGCTTTGATAAATCTTCTGATATAAGGTTTTGGCCATCATTAAACTCTCTTTGTATCAATAGCGTTTAAGGCAGCAATGACTGCTGCACCTACATCTGTTGTGCCGTAATTCGATGCTGAATTAATATCTCTTGTCACTATGCCTTGCTCTAAAGTGCTGGCGACGGCCTGCTCAATAGCACGGGCCGCAGCTTCTTCAGCGAAGCTGTAGCGCAGCATTAAGGCCGCACTTAAAATCTGGGCTATAGGGTTGGCAATACCTTTGCCTGCAATATCCGGCGCTGTGCCACCCGCTGGTTCGTACAAACCAAACTGAGAGCCATTTAAACTGGCTGAAGGCAACAAGCCTAAAGATCCGGCAATAGCGGCAATTTCATCCGACAAAATATCGCCAAACAGGTTGTCGCATAACATCACATCAAAATGCTGTGGTGCCCGAATCAGCTGCATAGCCGCATTGTCGATATACATATGTTCCAGCTGTACTTGCGGGTAGTCTTTGGCGACACGTTCTACCACTTCACGCCATAACACACTGGTTGCCAGCACATTGGCTTTGTCGATGGAGGTGACTTTGTTGCGGCGTTTAGTGGCGGCTTCAAAAGCCACCCGGCTGATACGTTCAATTTCAGCCACGCTGTATTTTTGCGTATCAAAAGCAGCGTCTTCGGTACGGCCTTTTTCACCAAAATAAATGCCTCCTGTCAGTTCACGCACACATAAAATATCCATGCCCTGACTGCTGATTTTTGGGTGCAAAGGCGATAACTCAGCAAAAGCCGGATAAATCTGGCCTGGTCTTAAGTTGCAGAACAAATCAAAGGTTTTACGAAGTGGCAATAAAGAAGCCCGTTCTGGCTGCTGGGCTGGCGGCAGGCTGGTCCACTTAGGGCCTCCTACTGAACCAAATAAAATAGCATCACTGCTTTTGCACAATTCCAGTGTAGCTTCCGGCAAGGCCACGCCCGTCGCATCAATAGCAGCACCACCAATTAAAGCTTCAGTGCTTTGAATATTGAACCCAAATTTATCAGACACCACAGCCAGCACTTTTAACGCCTGAACCATCACTTCTGGGCCTATACCATCTCCGGCCAATACGGCAATTTTATAGTTTTTCATCATCATTTCTCTGTCTGTGATTCAGATAAACGGCGCGCCTGCTTGGCGGCATCAACCTGTTTGCTGCGTTCAATTAAATTTAATACGTGCACATAAGCCAAGACTGAAGAGCGCACTATGTCAGTGGCTAAGCCTGCACCGTGGTAACGGCGGCCCTGATGTTCGGCAATAATATCCACCTGGCCTAAAGCATCTTCACCACTGCCTTTGGCTTGCAAGTTAAAGTCGACCATTTTGACGTCAGTGCCGACAATACGCTGAATAGCCTGGAATGAAGCTTCCACCGGGCCATTGCCTGTGGCGGCTTCAGTGTGGGTTTCGCCATTAATGCTGATACCCACAGTCGCACTGGCAACATGGCCGGTATGAGTGGAGGAGCTCAAGAACTCCAGTTTGTAAGGTTCGTTGGTGTCCTGTAAGTTCTGGAAAAACACCAGCGCTTCTAAGTCGTAATCAAAGACACGGCCTTTTTGGTCCGCCAAAGTGACAAAAGCTTTGTAGATTTCGTCCAGGTTGTAATCGTCCTGGGTGTAACCCATTTCGCTTAAGCGGTGCTGGATCACGGCGCGGCCGGAACGGGAGGTCAGGTTTAATTCGTTCTGGCGAATACCGACCTGCTCAGGCGACATAATTTCGTAGGTGTTTTGCGCTTTTAATACACCATCCTGGTGGATACCTGAGGAGTGGGCAAAGGCATTTTCGCCGACAATAGCTTTATTCGGCTGAATCGGCATATGGCAAATCTGACTGACCAAATGGCTGCTGCGGTAAATTTCGGTGCTTTTAATGTCGGTGTAAAAGGGCAGAATATCCGGGCGGGTTTTGATAATCATCGCCACTTCTTCTAATGAACAGTTACCTGCGCGCTCGCCTATGCCGTTGACCGTGCATTCAATCTGACGGGCACCAGCCTGAACTGCGCTGATGCTGTTGGCTACAGCCAAACCTAAATCGTTATGGCAGTGCACACTTAAAATCGCCTGATCTATATTCGGCACTTTATGCCGCAGGTCGGTAATGATACGGGCAAATTCATTCGGGATGGTGTAACCCACAGTGTCCGGAATATTAATAGTGCGGGCGCCGGCTTTAATGGCGGCTTCGACAATACGGCATAAATCATCAATAGGAGTGCGGCCTGCATCTTCACAAGAGAACTCGACATCGTCTGTGTAACGACGTGCCAGTTGAATAGCGGCAACAGCCTGTTCTGTGGCTTGTTCTAAAGTGCGGCGTAATTTGTACTGTAAATGCAAAGGTGAGGTGGCAATAAAAGTATGGATACGGCGACGTTCGGCATTGGCCAGCGCCTGACCACAGGCTTCAATGTCCGCACTGACAGCCCGGGCTAAACCACAAATCACAGGGCCTTTCACTTGGGTGGCTATGCTGTGCACAGATTCAAAGTCACCGGGGGAGGACACCGGAAAACCCACTTCCATCACATCAACATTTAAGCGGGCGATAGCGTGCGCCAGCTGAATCTTTTGCTTATGACTTAAACTGGCACGCAAGGCCTGTTCGCCGTCTCTTAAGGTGGTATCAAAAATCCAGACTTTGTCCTGACCACTCATCACATTTTCCTCATTGATTGATTAAAACCCGTTTTGGTGGCCTTGGTTAAAACAAAAAACCCCGGCCTGTGGCACGGGGTTTTTGGTTTACTGGTACAGTCGTTTTACCAATGCACAAAGCCCCGTGGCCTGTTGAGGAGCACGAGGAGAGTGAGCAGGTTAGCGAAACGCTGTGTTAAATTCATTGCTGTCTGAGTCTTCATTGGGTTTAATTTATACAACTGGTATTAGTAATATCACGGCACTTTTTTGTTTGCAACAGTATAGACGGCTAAATATCTAAGTATTTTTGTCTCTAAAAAATTCTCCAGCTGATTATTTTTGCAGCAACAGCAGTGAAGTAAGCTTGTTTTTGTTGAAAAATTAGGCGGTTGATGCTTTTTTTAAGTTTTTTTATGAAAAACACATGACGAAAGCCAGTTATTCAGCATAAAATGCGCCCCGTTCTGCCAGTGTTGTCAAACACACTCTGCTCATGCCCGGGTGGTGAAATCGGTAGACACAAGGGATTTAAAATCCCTCGCTCGAAAGGGCGTGCCGGTTCAAGTCCGGCCCCGGGCACCATTTATCTTCAGTTCTGTTTTGCTCATCCCCTTTTAAATTCCTGTTCTGCCACTTAACTGCTATAACTAAAACACTTTGCTTATTTTGCAGGTTTATTCTGTTATGCATTTTTACTCTCTTGATTTTATTAAAGAAATGCCAAAGTCCGATCTGCATTTGCATTTAGATGGCAGTTTACGTTTAGACAGTCTGATTGAGATGGCTGCCAAAGCCGGTGTGAAACTGCCCAGTCAGACAGTGGAAGGTTTAAAACAACTGGTGTTTAAAGACAGCTACCAGAATCTGGGCGAATACCTGCATTGTTTCCAGTACACCTGCGCTGTGCTGCGCGATATGGACAATCTGGAGCGGGCTGCCTATGAGCTGGCCATCGATAACCAGCTTGAAGGTGTGAACTACATCGAAGTGCGTTTTGCACCTCAGTTATTAATTGACTTGCCATCCGGCATAGATTTTGACCGGGTCATGCATGCGGTCAACAATGGTCTGAAAAGGGCGCAGCAGCAATACAACAGCCAGGCTTTGGTTCTTAGCGGCGATAAACCTGCTTTTGCCTACGGTATTATCAACTGCGCCATGCGGATGTTTGGCGACAAAGGCTTCTCTCCTTATTACACCAACTTATTCCAGCTGATGCGGGATTTCAGCCCTATCGAAGTCATTAAGCTGGCGGCCATGGAATTAGTGCGCGCCAGTGTGCGGCTGCGTGATGAAGCTGGAATTCCCATAGTGGCTCTGGATTTGGCAGGGCAGGAATCGGGTTATCCGGCCAGCAAATTTAAAGAAGTGTACGAGTTTGCTCATCAGCACTTTTTGCTAAAAACCCTGCACGCCGGTGAAGCTTATGGCGCTGAAAGTGTGTTTGAGGCCATTACTGAATGTTATGCCGACCGCATCGGCCATGGGTATTCGTTGTTTGTGCCGGAGATGATCCAGGACCCGGCCATCAAAGATAAACAAAAGTACATTCGTGAACTGGCGTCTTACATCGCCGACAAACGTATTGCCATTGAAGTCTGTTTAACCAGCAACCTGCAAACCAATCCGGGTATTAGCGATATCAAAGCGCATAAGTTTGGCGATATGCTGGACCATCGTATCGCCACTGTGATTTGCACTGACAACAGGCTGGTATCAAACACCACTGTCAGCCGTGAATACAAACTGGCGTTGGATAATTTTGATATTCCGCTAAAGCGCTTAAAAGATATGGTGGCCTACGGCTTTAAGAAAAGCTTTTTTCCGGGCAGCTATGTCGAAAAGCGTCAATACGCTAAACAATGTTTAGAGTACTTCGACAAAGTCGCACAAAAATACGGCTTTATTAATTAAGCTGCTTAATTCGGCTCAGAGTAAAATAAAATGCCCCTTTTACTTTTACTCTGAGCCGAATTAGATACTTCCCGCATTCAACTCACCTTTCGCTCTAAATTCCGCATTTTACTGCTTTCGTAACTTATTGAAATTTAATTGAATTATCACTTCTTAATAAATCCTGATAAAAGTGTCGCAAAAAGCATACATGCTAAGTTATTGAAATGTAATGGTATTTAATTAGACTCTATTTTGCTGTTGCTAATTAGCGACAGATCTTTTGGGGTTTCAGTTCAGTTTCAGCCAGAAATGAAATGGTTTTTATGTAACATGTTGATATTTAACAATTAAAAATTAATTTTAAAACTTGGCACAGACTCTGCATTTATTGGTTCGTAACGGTAAATTAGGTAAGAGGTACGCAGTTGTTACTCTTACCTAATTTACCGGCAGGCTCAGCAAAACGCTGAAATGAATAGTAGTAAAGACGGGGTGAATTATGGACTTATTTTTAATCGCAGCTATCGCATTCTTCATGGTGAACGCTTTTGTATTCGTAACCTACATGCGCAAAATTGATTTAAACGGCAATGCAGTTTTAGAGTTAGAGCGTGTTCAGGCCGCTGATGCTTATGCCCGCACAGCTGCTAAAGTACGTAAAGCTCGCGCTTCAGTTGCCTTAGAACAAGCTACGAACTAACTAGTTACTGTAAATTCCTGAAAAACCGGTCTCTGACCGGTTTTTCTTTTATGCGCCGCCATCCATGGCGCTTACCCTCAAGGGCCAACGCTTCGCATTGTTAAAAATCGTTCCAGACGATTTTTTTACGTGCCTCTGTAAATCCGTTATGATAAGCGCCTGATTTTTCGTGGAACCCTGTCCTGATGCGAATGCCTGTTCAGCCTGCTTCCTTGCGGCAGTTTGTGTTACTCAGCTTTTTTATGGCCTTGATCCCTCTTGGGGTTTTGTTGTGGCAAAGTCACAGTGCTTTATCTGATGTCAGCCGTTATGCCATAGCTGAAGCTGAAAGCTCAGTGGCCAATGTGCGCCGTGCTGAAAATATGCAAAAGCTGGTGAATGACATTGAACGTTCCGTATTGCAGTTCAGTATTTTAAAAACCGATGCCTTGTCGCAACTGGCGGCCACTCACCTCAATAACTACCAGCAGAACCTTGGTTCTGTTTGTCTGAACCTTGGCCAGCCTGTGCTCTGTGCGCAACAGCAAAAACAACTGGAATTATTGTTTGACAGCTATCTGCATGAAAGCAATGAAGAGCTGAGCCCTATTCTGCAAAAAATCCGCCAGCAGCAGGTACAACTGACCCAAGTGATTTGGGCTTTGCTGGAACAACGTTTACAACAGCAACAGGTGTATGCCGAAGAAGCACAAAGTCATCTGGCCTGGCAAACTGTGGCTTTAGTGGTGCTGACTTTATTGATGGTGCTGTGGGCATCTGCCCGTATTACGGCGCCTGTGAAAATGCTCGATACCATGATCCGTTCTATAGGCCAGGCCAGTCATCATTTCCCACATGACAAAGTGGATGGCCCACGTGAGCTGACTGAACTGGGTGAACAGCTACGCTGGCTGGCATCACGTTTACAGCAACTGGAAGCCTTACGACTGATTTTATTACGTCATGCATCCCACGAACTCAAAACCCCTTTGTCCAGTATCCGTGAGGGCTGTGCTTTACTGAGCGAGCAGTTGGTAGGGCCGCTTAATGCCCAGCAAATGGAAGTGGTCAGTTTACTCAATGGCAGTGCAGACCGTTTAAGTGTGCTGACAGAGCAACTGTTGGATTACAACAAGTTACTGCAGCAGGCTAAACCTGAATTTGGCTGGCATGATAGCGAAACTCTATTGCAAAATTGCTTTAACGACCATGCGTTATCTTTGCAGCAACGTGAACAAAAAATTGTGCTGGATTGTCAGTTACCGCGGATCTATACCGACTCCATGTTGTTCCGGCGTATTCTGGATAACCTGATTAATAATGCTCAGGCTTATGGCGCTGAAGGCAGTAATGTCTGGGTCAACTTACGCCAGCATGATAAATTTGTGCTGTTAGATGTGGCGAATAACGGCACCCCTATTCCAGCAGAATTGCGGGCTAAACTGTTTGAACCCTTCCAGCGTGGTAAAGCTCCACGTTTTGATGCGGTGCAAGGTTCAGGTTTAGGTTTATCTATTGTCGCCGATTGCGCCCGTTTGTTGGGTGGTCTGGCAGAAATTATCGACGTCGGATACGCCGATGTCTGTATTCAGGTGCGTTTGCCTTTAGTTGAGGATGCGGTATGAAAGTTTGGTTGAGTCTTGGCCTTTGTCTGGTGTTAACTGCCTGTCAGGGCGTAAAACCTATAGTGCCAGTGGTAAATAAAACTATACCCAAAGTTGAACCTGCACAAACCCAGCTGGTAGAGCCGCCAAAACCTGTAAAGGCAGAACTGGCCATTGCTGATGACGCCTTAACTTTGCAAGCCTGGCGCGATTTCCGTGCTCAGTTGTTATTGATGCCGGTGGCAGAGCGGGATTTATTATTACGCAGCTTCAAAACCAGCCCTGTCACTACTTTACAGACCTTATTAATTAAACTGCACCCTGATAGCCCTTATGCGGTGCGTTTTGCTGCTCAGACTCAGCTGAACGATAAGCTGAACACTTTGCCTAAAGGCTTAGCCGATTTATTACGCTGGGATTTGGCCTACAACCAAAAATTACTGGAAAGTGAATCCGCGGTGACAGCCTTATCGCGCCTTAATGCCCAACAGCAAGAGCAATTGGACAGACTGCGCCGGCAAAGCAAAGATTTGCAAAAGAAAATAGATGCTCTGACGCAAATTGAAGCCAAATTAAACCAGACAGGTAACTAAGCATGAGCAATGGCGCCCGCTTGTTGCTGGTGGATGATGATCCCAGCTTATTACGATTGCTAACGTTACGCCTGGAAGGGGAAGGTTATCAGGTGATCAGCGCCGACTGCGCTGAAACCGCTCTGGTTTTGCTTAGTAAAAATAAAGTTGATGTAGTGCTGAGTGATTTGCGCATGCCGGGTTTAGACGGTATGGCGCTGTTTGATGAAATTGCCAAACGTCATCCGGGTTTACCTGTGGTTTTGATGACAGCCCATGGCTCTATTCCTGAAGCCGTCGCAGCCACTCAGCGTGGTGTTTTTGGTTTCCTCACTAAACCACTGAATAACAATGATTTACGCGATATTTTAGCTCAGGCTGTGCATCAGTCCCATGTGCCGAGCAAAGATGAATGGCGTGCTGATATTATCACCCGCAGTAAAGTGATGGAGCAGGTACTGGATCAGGCTTATCGGGTGGCGCAGCGGGATGTCAGTGTGCTCATTACTGGCGCCAGCGGCACAGGTAAAGAAATGCTGGCCAAGGCTATTCATAAAGCAAGTCCTCGTGCTAAAGGCCATTTTGTTGCTATTAACTGCGGCGCTTTGCCTGAGCATTTGCTGGAATCCGAGCTGTTTGGTCACACCAAAGGGGCTTTTACCGGCGCAGTGAATGAACACTTAGGTTTATTCCGCGAAGCCGACGGCGGTACTTTATTCCTCGACGAAATTGGGGATATGCCGATGCCATTGCAGGTGAAGTTGTTGCGGGCTTTGCAGGAGCGGCAAATTCGTCCTGTGGGCAGTACTAAGACTATCCCTATTGATGTGCGGGTGTTGTCGGCAACGCACCGTGATTTAAAACAGGCGATGCAGGAACAAAGTTTCCGCGAAGATTTGTATTACCGTTTAAACGTGGTGAATCTGCAGCTGCCAACCTTAAGAGAAAGAGCGGAAGACATTCCATTATTAGCCCGTCATGTGCTGCAACAAAATGCGGAGCGCCATGGCGTGCAGGTGAACCGCTTTTCTGAAGATGCGATGCAGGCGCTGGTGACAGCGCAGTGGCCGGGTAACGTACGGCAACTGGTGAACGTGGTTGAGCAATGTGTGGCTTTAACCCAAAGCCCGGTGCTGAGTGTGGCTTTGGTTGAGCAGGCTTTATCACAAAACCGCAGTTTCTGGCCAACCTTAAGCGAAGCCCGTGATCAGTTTGAACGCCAGTATTTAATCCGGGTGTTAAAAATGGCCGAAGGCAATGTCACCCGGGCAGCAGAACTGGCCGGGCGCAACAGAACAGACTTTCACAAACTGCTGAAAAAACATGAACTCAGCGCAGCTCAGGTGTCCGAGCAAAGCGACGAACTGGAATAACATGGGGTCAGGTCTTGGATCTTGAATTTTGCAGCAAAAATCAAGATCCAAGACCTGACCCCACACGAGAGCAGATGAATGCCCGAAAATTTTGTTGTATAACCCGAAGTACTCAAAGCCCAAATC
>CBIMJC010000097.1:0-12813 GCA_966244125.1 uncultured Rheinheimera sp. | reverse complement strand
GCAAAAGTGGCGGAGAAAAACAGCGTCTGCCGCTCTTTGGGTAAACGCGCCATAATACGTTTAATATCGTGAATAAAGCCCATATCCAGCATACGGTCGGCTTCATCCAATACCAGGATCTGCAGCTCTGACAAACTCACAGTACCCTGATGTAAATGATCAAGCAGACGCCCTGGTGTCGCCACCAGAATATCTAAACCCCGGCTGGCCTGATCGTATTGAGGGTTGATCGACACGCCACCATAAAACACGGCATATTTCAGCGGCAAATCAGCCCCATAAGCCTTGACGCTGTCTGCCACTTGCTGCGCCAATTCACGGGTTGGGGTCAGTACTAAACAACGCACCTGCAGGTTATTCACCTTGCTGGTGTTTTTACTCAGCAGTTGCAATACAGGCAAAGTAAAAGCAGCGGTTTTGCCTGTTCCTGTCTGAGCGCCAGCTAACACATCTTTGCCTTCTAAGATCACAGGTATGGTTTGTTGCTGAATAGGGGTCGGAGTCTGGTACCCCTGGGCTGTAACAGCAGAAAGAATACGGGGATCCAAACCAAGCGTGGCAAATGACATGCAATTTCCTTTAAAGTATCGGCCTTTGAGCCTTTAAAACAGCGCTAGTGTAGCAGAAGGAACACAACAAGGCATGACCGCAGTACCAACCCCATGGTTTGTTTATATGGTGCGCACAGCAACAGGTGCTTTATATACAGGCATCAGCACAGATCCTGTACGACGCTTACGTCAGCACAGTGGTGAGCTAAAAGGCGGAGCTAAGGCTCTCAAAGGCAAAGGCCCACTGCTACTTGCTTTTACTTATGCCATGCCCTGCCGCTCCTCTGCCAGCAAACTGGAGTACCAGCTGAAACAATGGACAAAAAAGGACAAGGAGCTGTTATTAAAACAACAGACTAAACACTTGAGCTTGCTGGAACAGCTATCAGGCGAAAGTCGCATAGGCACAGGATCAGCTTCAGATTAGACTGGCTGAAAAGCATAAGGGGTTGTGATGGAAAATTTTGCTTTAGTCCTGATCTATCTGATGATTGGAGCCTTGCTGCGCAGACTGCCTCAGTTTCCGCAAGAGACAGGTATAGTGCTGAATCAGTTCGTGCTTTTTGTCGCCTTGCCTGCTTTAGTACTGCAAAAAATTCCATTGTTAGAATTCTCCAGTCAGCTGTGGTTGCCTGCGGTCACGCCCTGGGTGTTGCTGATCATAGTAGCGGGATTAGTGATACTGGCGGGTAAAATCTGGCACTTTGAAAAAACCACTGTAGGGGCTTTGCTGGTGGTATTGCCTTTAGGCAATACCTCGTTTTTGGGCTTTCCTATGGTCGAGGCTTTTTTTGGTGAAAAAGCCCTGCCTTTTGCGATGATTTACGATCAGGCTGGCTCCTTTGTGGCCTTGGCCACTTATTCCACTCTGCTGGCCGCCTGGTACAACCCCAACGCAAGCACACCCAGTGCAGGGCAAATGCTGAAACGTGTGCTGACCTTCCCTTCTTTTATCGCTTTAGCTGTGGCCTTAGCGCTAAAGCCCTGGAGTTACCCGCCCTTTTTTAGCCTGATCCTCGATAGTCTGGCTGCCACTTTAGTGCCGGTGATTATGATAGCTGTTGGTTTTCAGTTCAGGCTGCAACTGGATAACAAAGACGCTAAGCCGTTGATTTTTGCTCTGGGTGTGAAGTTGTGTTTAATGCCGTTATTGGCTTTAGGTTTGTTAAGCCTGTTTCAACCTGAGCCCTTGCTGCTAAAGGTAGTGGTATTTGAAGCTGCGATGCCGCCTATGGTCTCAGCTGGCGCTGTAGCTATTGGAGCAGGACTGGCACTACGTTTAGTGCCAGCCTTGGTAGGACTGGGTTTACTATTGAGTTTTATCAGTCTTCCACTTTGGTACGCCCTGCTGCAGCTTTACGTTTAACCAGATGCTGATGGCCTTTTCTGTGGCTCTGGTGATAATAATGAGCCACGACCACCATCAGCACAGAAGCGGTCAGCACAGGATTAACTAAAAACCACCAGTCCGGTGCAGTCAGCATAATCAGCAAAGTAGTAGCGCCTGCTGGTGGATGAGTAATTTTCAGCAGCACCATCAAGCCTATAGATAATCCCACTGCAATGGACAAGCTCCATACCGATAAGCCAAAGCTATGTACAAATATCAGGCCTATCAGGGCTGCGAGAAAATGCCCTGCTATCACATTTTTTGCTTTACCCAGCGGACTACCCGGCAAAGCAAATAAAATCACTGCGGTTGCGCCAAAAGGAGCCACCAGCCATAGCTGCTGCCATTGTTGCAGCACGGCAAGCAAGGCCATCACTAATGCGGCTCCGGAACCTGCTAACACAGCTTGCACCCAGACTTTATGTTCAGTCATAGTATCACCTCATAAAGTAGACCAGTCTGTCTACCAGCGGATTGCATTGTAGACAGACTGGTCTACCTGTGTCAAGCTAAGTGTTTAGTCTGCTGAGGACAGGTATGGAACAGGATAAAAAACAACAGCTTGTAGAGACGGCTTTAAGCTTGTTTTACCGCCATGGCGTGCACGCTGTGGGTATTAATCAGATTCTTGAGCAGTCTGCTGTAGCTAAAAAAACCTTGTATCACCATTTCGTCAGCAAAGACGAATTGTTATTGGCGACACTGGAACTGCGGCATCAGCGCTTTTATCAGTGGCTGCAGCAGCAGCTGGAGCAGGCCGGAGCTGCAAGTCCGGTTGATCAACTTTTTGACGCATTAAGCCTTTGGTTTGCAGGTAAAGCGGAGCCTCTTGGACCTTTTTTTGGCTGCTATTTTCAAAACTGCGCCGCTGAATACCATGGACCAGACAGTGCTGTATTGCGGCTTTGCGCTGAACATAAACTCAAGGTGAAGCAGTTGGTGAACACTCACCTTCAGAGCTATCAGCTGACAGAGCAAACACAGTCTTTATTGCTTGATGGGCTGATGTTACTGAAAGAAGGCGCTATCAGTATGGCTTTATTGCATACTGACGCCACTGCGGCTTTGCAGGCCAAACAACAAGCAAGGTTACTGCTGCAGGCCTTGCGTTAATCCGCTTCTGCAACCGGCTCTGCCGGAGGTTTTTTCTTTAGCCGGCCAGCCTGGAGCAAGGCCTCCCGCAGCAGGTATTCGATCTGACCATTGACACTACGAAACTCATCGTCTGCCCAGTGCTGCAGGGCCTGCAGCACTGTTTCATCGATGCGTAACGCAAAGGCTTTTTTTGACACATCAGTCTCCGCTTAGTACAAAGTACCGGTATTAATCACAGGCTGAACCTGATGATCACCACAAAGCACCACAAGCAAGTTACTGACCATAGCGGCTTTGCGCTCTTCATCCAGCTGCACCATGTTTTTTTCGGATAAACGGGCTAACGCCAGCTCCACCATACCCACAGCACCTTCCACCAATTGCTGACGCGCCATCACCACAGCTCTTGCCTGCTGACGTTGCAGCATAGCACTGGCAATTTCCGGTGCATAAGCCAGATGACTGATCCGGGCTTCCAATACTTCCACCCCGGCTTTATCCAGACGGGCCTGGATTTCTCCTTTAAGTAAATCTGTCACTTCAGGGCCGTTACTGCGCAGACTGATGTCTGCATCCTCTGCCGCTTCATAAGGGTAACTTGAAGCTAAAAACCTCAAGGCCGCTTCACTTTGAATGCTGACAAAGTTTTCGTAATCTTCCACTTCAAACACAGCTTCGGCACTGTCTACCACTTTCCACACCACCACAGCTGCAATCTCAACCGGGTTACCGCTGTGATCATTCACTTTGAGTTTGCCGCTTTCGAAGTTACGCACCCGCAAGGAGACTTTTTGCTTGCTGTAAAACGGATTGGCCCAACGTAAACCAGTTTGCAAGTCGGAGCCTACGTAACGGCCAAATAACTGCAACACAGCACACTGATTGGGTTGCACCATATAAAAACCAAAAAAGCCAATACCGGCCAAAACCAACGCCAGGATGGCAATCAGTTTAAATATCCCGGCTACCACTAACAAAGCAAAACCGGATACAGCTAAAACAGCCGGAAGTACAGCCAACATCAGCAGACCACTGCGGCTTGTCGCCAGATATTTTTTCATCACATCCTCCAATTTGATATCAATTTAATATCAAATTAGATGCATATGAAGAAATTGCAAGCCAACACGTACAAAAAAAACGCATTCGGCCGCAAAAGCTGATCTGTAGATTGACATAAGCCCATTTGATAAATATGATAAATTTAATCAAATCAAAAAAATCATTATGTCAGAGCAACATCAACTTTTATCAACCCGTCAGGCCGCCACTCTTTTAGGAGTGTCAGTACGTACTATCCAGCTCTGGGTAGAACAAGGCTTGCTCAGCGCCTGGAAAACTCCGGGTGGGCATAGGCGTATAGTGCAGGAATCTTTATTGAGTCTGTTGCACAAAAGACAAAAATCGAAACCTTTGACTCATCTGCTTTGTGTTGAACCTGATGCAGATTTTTTCAAATTATTGCAACATCTTTGTCAGCAATGGCATTTCCCGGTCGAACTGCATTGTGCCCGCAACGCTGTAGACGCTTTATTAATGATGGGGCAGCAAAAACCTGAACTGCTGTTGATGACCGCCAATCAGCCGGGTATAGATATGGTGATGCTGCAACAGGAACTGACCCGCCATCAGGTCAAGCTGGCGTTGTTGTCTGCGGAAAATCCGCAACAACAATTCACCATGGAGATCATTTGGTTAAAGCAACCTCTTGAACCTTTGCAGTTTAAAGCTGAGTTACAGAAGCTGCTTTTTGAACGCTTGCAACAAGCCAGCTGAACACAAGATGTAAAAAAACCGGCTGTCACTGAGCCGGTTTTTATTGTGGTGGTGGTTAAACCAGACTGACTTTAGCAAATTTACGTTTGCCGACCTGGAAGATATGGCAACTGCCTTTGGCAAATTCCATTTTGCTGTCTTCCACTTTGGTTTCACCGTCCAGCTTAACAGCGCCTTGCTTAATCATCCGCAGGGCTTCTGAGGTACTTTCTACTAAAGCCGCTTCTTTTAATAAGTTAGCGATTTGGATACTGCCTGCGGTTAAGGTCAACGTCAGTTCAGGGATATCATCCGGTAAGGCGTTTTTCTGAAAACGCTGGATAAAATCCTGCTCTGCCGCTTCAGCTGCAGCTTCGTCATGGAAACGGGCAATAATTTCCTTGGCCAGCTCAATTTTAATATCACGAGGGTTCCGCCCCTCTGCCGCTTGTTGTTTCAGTGCAGCAATATCAGCCAGAGGACGGAAGCTGAGCAAATCGTAGTAACGCCACATCAGCTCATCACTGATGGACATCACTTTGCCAAACATTTCGCCTGGTGTGTCCGTGATGCCAATATAGTTGCCTAAGGACTTGGACATCTTCTGCACACCGTCCAGACCTTCGAGCAAAGGCACCATAATGATGGTTTGTGGGCGCTGACCTTCATCTTTTTGCAGCTCACGGCCCATCAACAGGTTAAAACGCTGATCGGTGCCGCCCATTTCTATGTCGGCTTCCAACGCCACCGAATCCCAGCCCTGTACCAGCGGGTATAAAAACTCGTGAATGGCAATAGACTGGTTATTGGCATAACGCTTTTTAAAGTCATCACGCTCCAGCATACGGGCGACCGTTTGACGGGCAGCTAATTTGATCATGCCAGCTGCACCTAACTTTTCCATCCATTCAGAGTTAAAAGCCACCCGGGTTTTCGCCGGATCAAGAATTTTAAACACCTGCTCTTTATAGGTCTGTGCATTGGCCAGCACATCTTCGCGGGTTAAAGGTTTACGCGTAACGTTTTTACCTGTTGGATCACCAATCATGCCGGTGAAGTCGCCAATCAGAAAAATAACCTCATGACCCAACTGTTGAAAGGTACGTAATTTGTTGATCAGAACAGTGTGGCCTAAATGCAAATCTGGTGCAGTTGGATCAAAACCCGCTTTGATTTTTAAAGGTTTTCCTTCCTTTAATTTGGCAATCAACTCTTCTTCTAACAAAATCTCTTCGCAGCCGCGTTTTATCTCAGCCAGCGCCTGCTCCCAGTGAGCCATGGTCTACTCCTAAATCTCTTTGTATTTCGCAAAATTCCAAGTCTGCATTCTAACGAAACATTTCTTCAGATCAAACCAACAAAAGTGTGGCATCAGGTAAAAAATCGTTATATGCTCATTTTTTTATTGGTTTGTCTGATAATAATAAGAGATGCGCTTTCTATGATTTCTTCTTTGCCTATCAAACATCGGTTATTAATCGGCGCTTTAAGCGGCATTGTTGCCGTTATGCTGTTGATCCCGTCAGAACAAGCTTCAGCCTCCAGAACTACAGAAACTTCTGAGTTGGAAGTTGGAAAAAGATACAGTATTGATATCCCTTTGGTGGAAGAGAAAATTGCAGCAGAGCAGCTTGCAACCTTGCCACACGAAGATAACTCACTGGAGTGGGTGACTGTTGACGTGAAAAAAGGCGACATTTTGTCGACTATTTTCCGTAAAGCTAAATTAGATCAAGCTGCGATGCAGGAAGTGCTGGAACTGGGTAAACCAGTCAAAACGTTAACCCGCATTTTCCCTGGCGAACAAATTGAGTTTGGTCTGGACAACCAGGGCAAGCTGCAGGAAATCCGCTACCCCATCAACAACCTGAAAACTTTACGTGTACAACGTACTGCTGATGGTAAGTTTGCGGCTGAAGAGTTGCTCAAAGAAGTTGAAACCCGTACTGAAGTGGTCAGCGGTGTGGTCAACGGCTCGTTCTGGAACGCAGGTCTGGAAGCAGGTTTAACCGAAGCTCAGATGCTGACTCTGGCCAACAATATTTTCAGTTACGACATAGACTTTGGTCTGGATATCAAAGCAGGTGACAGTTTTAGCGTGATTTTTGAAACCCGTTATGCCGACGGTCAATTTGTTGGTAACGGTAATATTCTCGCTGCGCAGTTTAAAAACGAAGGCCAGACTTATCAGGCAGTGCGTCACAAGGACGGCGCCTATTACAAGCCGGATGGTAAGGGCACTAAACAAGCCTTCTTACGTGCCCCGGTCGCCTTCCAGTACGTTAGCTCTAATTTTAATCCCCGCCGTTTACACCCAGTGTTAAAGAAAGTAAAACCACACAATGGTGTTGATTATGTTGCTGCTGTAGGCACTCCTATTATGGCGGCTGGTGATGGTAAAGTGATAGCGTCCACCCGTAACGGTGTGAATGGTAACTATGTGTTTATCAAGCATAAAAACAACATTGTCACCAAGTACCTGCACTTGTCCAAACGGGATGTGAAACAAGGTGAAAACGTGAAACAAGGTCAGGTGATAGGCCGTTTAGGTTCAACAGGCCGCGTCACCGGTGCTCACCTGCACTATGAATTTGTTGTAGGTGGTGTGCACCGTAACCCACGTACTGTGAAATTACCTCAGGCAGATGCGCTGTCTACCAGCGAACGTATTGCTTTTGTTAACGAAGCAAAACAGCTGATAGCTCAAATGCAGAACCATGAGCGGATCACAGTAGCAGCTGCTGAGTAATGTCCAGCCTGTACATAGGCATCATGTCCGGCACCAGTCTCGATGGTATCGATCTGGTGCTGGTTCGTTTTAGCCAGCCCACTCAGAACAGCCTTCAGCCTGAATTACTTGACTCCCTGCTTTGCCCCTTCCCTGACCAGTTACGCCAACAGCTCAGCCAATTGGCCCAGTCCGGCCCGGATGAACTTGAACTGATGGGGTTAGTGGAGCAGCAACTGGCATTAGCTTATGCTGATGCAGTCAAACAGTTATTAGCGAAAGCCAAAGTCAGCCCTGAACAGATCCAAGCCATTGGCTGCCATGGCCAGACCATCAGGCACAGGCCTTATGCGCAGTTTCCATTTACTTATCAGATTGGTGATATGTTCCGTTTGGCCGCTGAAACGCAAATCCGGGTCATTGCTGATTTTCGCCGCAAAGATATGGCCTATGGCGGACAAGGTGCTCCGCTGGTACCGGCTTTTCATAAAGCGATTTTTGCCAAACCAGACTGCTATCGCGCTATTTTAAATATTGGTGGTATCGCCAATGTCACCTTGTTGCAACCCAATCAGAGCGTCCGTGGTTTTGATACAGGCCCTGGCAACGGCTTAATGGACAATTGGATCCAGCAGCAAGGCTTAGGTTTATTCGACAAAGATGGCCTGTATGCGGCTTCTGGCTCGATACAGCAGGATTTGTTAGAAAGCCTGCTGTCAGACCCCTACTTTCAGTTGCAAGGCCCCAAAAGCACGGGCAGAGAATATTTCAACGCAGAGTGGCTGGCGCAAAAACTACAAAAGAAAAACTATGCTGCAGCCGATGTGCAGCGCACTCTGACCCGTTTTACTGCCCAAAGCATTAAAATTGCACTGAACAATGAGGCCATAACGGAATTATTTGTCTGTGGTGGTGGTGCTTATAACAAGGTACTGATCAGCGATTTACGGCAGTTATTCCCTGGTGTACAACTTCAGCAAACCGCCAGTTTAGGTGTCAAAGCTGACGATGTCGAAGCCATGGCTTTTGCATGGCTGGCTTACGCCTATGACCAGAAGATCCCGGGCAATATTCCGGACGTAACGGGCGCACGGAAAGCTGTGGTTTTAGGCGCGGAATTTAGCAGTTAACACCGCGCCCTGTCTTAGTTTTGCTCCACCAGTTTTGCTATTTGTGTTGCCACTTGTCCCCAGCCTTCACCTAAAGTTTTAACCACTTCATCATAACCATCATCGGCAATAGGCAATTGCAGTTCAAAAGGCAGTTGTTTGACAACAGCACCAGCGAGCAAATGCGCCTGGCCACTGATCAAAACAACACCCTCTGCTGTGGTGTGAAACTGAGTCACCTGCACCGTCAGACGGTTGTCCGTTGGGCTGCTTGCTTGCTGAGTCACACGCCAGTCCGTTAAAGCGCCGGACAAATGTGCCTGCAAATTACGACTGAGTTGCTGATCCAGAGCTTCAGCCCATTGATGAGTACGGGTCAGTTGCAGATTGACTTCGTTGTTCTGATACACCAGCGCATTGCTGTTCAGATAACTGGCCACCATCACAGGTTCAACCACCAGCACTTTATTGCTGTCCACCACAGGAGCTTTGGCCGCTACTGCAGGTAAACGGTAATACTGCAGCTCAGACGGTGAGCTACCACAGCCAGCCAGAGCCAGGCTTAACACTACACAAGCTAAATAACGCATCAGTTGCCCTTCTCAGGTTCAGGATCTTTCGGCAGATCGGCATTAAAAATCAGTGAGTTACTCTGAGTATTCATAGTTTTAATCACAGGCTGCAAGTCACGTAATAACTGGTCCATTGACTGCAAATTACCATTTAACCGCTCGTACGCCGGTGAACCCGGCGAAAAACCAGCCAGAGTTTTGCGCAGTTCAGTCAGACTTTGCTGAATATCAGCCGGCAATTGCTGCACTGATTTATCCTGCACCAGTTGATCCAGCGATTGGATCAGCTGCTCTGCATTTTTCAGCATTTTTTCACTTTGCACTAAGGTAGCCGAACTTTGCGCCAATACATCTTCCACTGGCAGACGATTGACTTTATCCAGCACCTGCAGCACTTTTTGTTCAATATTGGCCAAACCGCTCGGAGCTGTTGGCATAATTTTCAGACCTGCATGATCCGCTAAAGCAAAAGGTGCAGGCACAAAACCTTCACTGGAAAACTCCGGTGCCTGAGCCGTTGCGACTTGAACTTTCTCAGACTGTTCAGCATCAGCCAAAGCTGGCACATCCACTTTGACCTTAGCTGGTTCAATCACTGCATCGGTTTGCACCAGTTCAATATACAAAGCGCCCGTCAACAGACTGCCGGTTTTTAACACCGCTCTTAAACCATGTTGCACTGCAGTTTCTAATTCCTGCGCCAGTTTTTTCAGGCTCATCTCACCAGCCAGACGACCCGCCTCCACCCGCACCAACACAGGAATACCTTTTTTAAAGGCCACATCCAACGGATTGTCCATATTAAAAAAGTACGGTGCCATAGCCACAGTACCAATACGTATGCCTTTGTATTCCAAAGGAGCACCAGCTGTTAAACCACGGATGGACTCATCAAAAAACATCAGGTATTCGTTGTATTCGGTATACAAACCTTCTTTGATAGCCTTTTGGTTTTTAAAGAGTTGAAACTCGCTGTTGCTGGCTACTTTATCCCCTGCAGGCCAACCATCCAGCACATCAAAATGCACACCACCGCTGAGCAAAGTGGCAACAGAAGCTAACTCCACCCGCACCCCCTGAGCAGACACATCCAGTGCCATACCACTGGCTTGCCAGAAGCGCACGTTTTCCGTGACTAACGAATCATAAGGTGCACGGATAAACAACTGATAGGTCATATGACCTTGTTCAGCCACGAAGTTACTGGTTTCTACAGTGCCTACGGCATAACCGTGATAAAGCACGGGGTCGCCAACGGCCAGAGCTGTAGCGTCATCACTTAACAAAGTCACCCTCACACCAGGCGCATCGGCTGGCGCTATAGGCGGGCTGTCGAGCAGCTCGTAATAATACTTTTGCACACTGGCTTTGCCAGGCTGCAATTCGATATAAGCACCGGATAACAGGGTATTCAAACCGCTGACGCCACCCCGGCCTACTGTAGGTTTAACCACCCAAAGCTGCGAATCTTCGTTTAGCAACGCCTCAATACCGGGATCCATCCGGGCTTTGATCAGAACTTTGCTTAAATCTTCCGACAGCTGCACAGATTCCACCCGGCCTATATCCACACTGCGGCTTTTGATCTGGGTTTTACCTGCCACTATGCCTTCGGCATTCAGTGTAACTAAGGTAATGACTGGCCCCTGGTTTTTCTGGGTGTAATACAACATCCAAATCCCGATAGCCACGGCCATTACCGGGACTATCCAGATCGGAGATAATTGTCGGATCTTTTTCACCGCCGCTACCCGGCCCTGCGTCTTAGCCACGCTGCTGCTCCTCTTTTTTATTCCGTTGATCCCACAATAAACGCGGGTCAAAACTCATAGCCGCGAGCATGGTGGTGATCACCACAGTCGCAAAAATAATAGCGCCCATACCCGGATACACGCCCATCAACAAATCAAACCTGACTAAAGCCGCCAGAATAGCCACCACCAGCACATCCACCATAGACCAGCGGCCTATCCAATCGACCAGCAGATACACTTTAGTCGACAACAACTGTCGTTTATGTCCGCTGTGGCTGGCCAGATAACAGAGCCAGAACATCACAGCTATTTTCACTACGGGTACCACCACGCTGGCTAATAAAATCACAATAGCCACAGGATAAGCCCCATCCTTCCACATTAATATGATGCCGCTGATGATCGTAGACTGAATGCTGCTGCCCAAAGACACGGTTTCCATAATAGGCAGCAGGTTAGCGGGGATATACAACAGCGTTGCAGTAATCAGCCAGGCCAGAGTTTTTTGTAAGCTGGCCGGAATACGGGCCGTGACTTTAGTGCCACAACGACCACAGTGTTTTTGTTCCAGCGGCACTATGGCAGTGCAACAACTGCAACTGGCTAAATTCAATGACACTCCGGTCCGACCGGCAAATTCGGCTGAAACCGGCTGAGGAGCAGGAGCTATGGATTCCCAGAGCGCATGGCGGTCTATCACCTGAAAAGTACGCAAATGCAACATGCAGAATAAACAAAAGGCCCAGAAACTCATGCCGACGGAAATATCGGCATAGACCACAAGTTTGACAAAAGCGACCAGAATACCGATCAGGAAAATATCCACCATGCTCCAGGGTTTGAGCATGTAAAGCACCCGGGCAGTCCAGACCAGTCCCCGCACGCGGCGCACCATACCGAGCTTGATATAAATCACCGCCAGCATACAAAACGCCGGGATCGCCTGAATAAATAACCAGACCAATACCGCCAGCCACTGCTGATGTTCATCAAATAAAACGGAGGAGGTATCAAAGAAACTCATGATATGGACGTTACCCGCCACATCCATGCCAAT
The DNA here is from genome assembly GCA_966244125.1 of uncultured Rheinheimera sp. Taxonomy (GTDB): domain Bacteria; phylum Pseudomonadota; class Gammaproteobacteria; order Enterobacterales; family Alteromonadaceae; genus Pararheinheimera. The sequence goes on along the minus strand of CBIMJC010000097.1, from coordinate 802 downwards.
AAAAGGGAAAAGGTTGGCCAGCACCAGCATAAACAATGAGCTGACAGCGTAGAGTACAGGCCTTAACACCGGATCTTTTTGCCGCATATCCAGTAAATAACCACAACGACTGCAGGCCGCTTCCTGACCAATAGCCAATAAAGGCAATTGCTGCAATAGATCGCAGTGGCGACAAAGCACCAGTTCAGTAACAGCTTGCGCAGGCTGTGTTACACCAGACTCCTGATCAGACAAAAATATTCCTTTGTAAATGCCGACACTGTGATGCGGCTATTGTAAAAGCCTGAAAGAATAAAGCCCAGTAAAAATTAAAGGGGCGAAAACCACAGCTGCGGACAGCCCGGATTTTCGCCCCCCGCTCGTTACGGACGCTGTTTATTCAACAGCTTTAGATACACCCACCATAGCAGGACGTACTAAACGGCCATTTAACTCGTAGCCTTTTTGCATCACAAAAGTCACAGTGTTTGGCGCCACATCCGCACTTGGCTGAATCGACATCGCCTGATGGAATTCAGGGTTAAACGGCTGACCTTGTGGATCAATTTGCTGCACACCGTTTTTCGCCAGTGTATCCAGCAAACTCTTCAGGGTTAAATCCACACCTTCGCCAATAGCTTTCTGACTCTCGTCTTCCCGATTTAAGAAAGTTAAAGCACGCTCGAGGTTATCAACCACTGGTAATAAATCACCGGCAAAACGCTCCAACGCGAATTTATGGGCTTTTTCAACATCCATGGCTGAACGACGACGGCTGTTGTCAGCTTCAGCTTTAATTCTAAGCATTAAATCATGCTGCTCT
>CBIMJC010000096.1:0-12897 GCA_966244125.1 uncultured Rheinheimera sp. | reverse complement strand
GCACTGCACGCTCAAACTGATCGTCAAAATGTCGTCTGTTGCCCAGGTCGGTCAGACTGTCTTTTAACGCCAGTTGCTGCAAACGCACAACAACCAGAGTATTGCGCAGCGGATACAGCCATTGCCTTTCCAGTTGCCATAACTGGTGTTGGATCAGCGGAGTAAAGGCCTGATCAGACTGATAACACAACTCAGCCAGGCATTGGTCGTTCAGCATCAGCACACTGCGATGTTCAAAATTGCCATCTTCAGAACCCGGCGCCTGGTATTTGCCTACTGCGGTCTGTAAATGAATAGAGCGCAAAGGCAAAACTTTGCCTGCGGCCATCGAATAAATTTGTAGTTGGGATGCCAAATCCAGGCTGGTTTGCAATTGTTCTGGCAGAGTCGCCGGATCTGTAGACAAACCAGACCAATGCGGTTGACTGGTGATGCCAGCATAACTGGTACCACTTAATGTCATATCTTGTAAGCCATATAATTCCACTGCCGATACTCCGGAGCATGTCTGAGATAGCTGGAATTTGCAGGTATTGTGCCACTTTAATAAGTGAATGATATTATTGATTTTTTCAATTATGCAGTTTCATCTGACGATTTTTTGACGGCAGCGGCTGGCTAAAAATTGCCTTTATGTTTGCCCTTCAGATCGTAAAAAGTCCAGTAGCTCCGGCATCTGTTGCATGGCGTCCTGATAACCAATTTCAATCAGGCGTTTGGTGTAGGCTTTTTCAAACAAAAGGTAACTGGTTAAGCTTGATTCTGAATGTTGGGTGATACCAATTAAACGCAACAGAGTACGGACCCCCATAGGCAGCTGCAAAAAATGCTGGCTGGCAATTTCGTTAAAATTCACGCTGGGGTTAATTAAAAAACTCTCGACCTTTTTCAGATCGGTCGGAATATTGTGTGCCTTTAAGGTATCAATGGTTTTATTGATCCTGGTCATGCGCTCTAAATCTGCGTTTAAGGTGTCGGAAAAAATGGTATCCAGCAAATGACCTGCCACTGTGGCCAGGCCTGGATGATGCGGCATGGAGTGACTGAGGTCATGAGCGCGGGGCTGTTCTAACCCTATGATCAAAATTTTGTCAGCGCCTAAATGAATAGGGGCGCTCAGTGGGGCCAACTGATTGACAGAGCCATCGCCATAATAATGCTGATGAATACGTACGGACGGAAACACCAGCGGAATGGCGGCAGAGGCCAATAAATGGTGGATCCCCAACAAAGTTTTTTGGCCGCATCTTTTAGCCCGGCGCCATTCGCTGGCTTCATTACCCTGAAAAAAAGTGATGGAATCCCCAGTGTTATAACTGGACGCTGTGACTGAGACACTGGACAAATAACCGCCTTGTATATTGCGGTCTATACGCTGTAAATCCACTATATTGTGCAGCAGCACACGCAGTGGCTTGTTGTCCAGTAAGCTGACAGGCCTTTTATTGGCATAATCGGCCTGAAAAGCGCTTAAAAAGCCCCGTACCAAATGCCAGCCCAAACGCAAATAGTCTGAGTAATACACCTGATGGGTGTGAAAATTACGCCAGACCCATTCAATTTTTTTTACGCCTAAATGAAAGCAGGAGGCATAACAGGCGATGCCTGTTGCATTAATAGCGCCGGCAGAAGTGCCACAGACGATTTCAAAAGGGATTTTGCTGTTGCGCGGGTAATGTTGGGCCAGGGCTTTGAGCACCCCCACCTGATAGGCTGCTCTGGCACCACCGCCCGTCAGCAGCAAAGCGGTTTTTTTACTGGTTTTTTTCGCGTTTTCGCTGTCAGTCACTGAAACTTCTTAACTCTTTAGAGACTCTCTGTTTATATATTGCTGAAAAGCAAAATAAATGCAACGCTATAGCCAGTTTTTCAATGGCTTCATATCAGTCATCCGGATCAGTGAAAGGAAAATACAGCAATGACCGAGAAAGCACCTGGCACAGGCCAGCAACAATATTACATAGGTTTGGCAGTCGTGGCTGTCACCCTGATTGCTATCGTCTGGTTTTTCTTTCGATCAGACGAGGCTGTAGTTCCTGAAGCGGACCCAACTCCTGTGCCGGCGTTACAGCAGCCCGCTCCGGCTGATGTGTTGACTGCAAATCAGGAGCCGGTGGATAGTTTAACTGTACAGGCCCAGGATGAAACACCTTTGCAGGAAACTCCGCTGGATGATGCTGTAGAAGTAGAACCTACAGTGAAGTTACCTAATCTGGACAGCTCAGATGCAGAAGTCAAAACGGCGCTGTTGGGCTTACGCTGGAAAGCTGGCCTGGCCTCGCTTTTTGTCACAGAAGATATGATCCGCCGTTTTGTGGTGAATGTAGACAATATAGCGCAGGGTACTTTGCCTAAAGGTCAGCCACTGTTTCAGCCGATCAAAGACAAGTTTGCCACTTTACCTGCAGAGGGTGGTGCAGTGCAGTTAGACCCTGCCAACTTTGCGCGTTATGAGCCTTACCTGCAATTGCTGGAAAGCGTTTCAGTGACTGAGGTGAAACGTATATTTGAATATTATTACCCGCTGATGCAGCAGGCTTATGCTGAACTGGGCTACCCTGATGCGCAGTTCCGCGTCCGTTTGCAGGAAGCCATTAAAGTGCTGCTGGCGACGCCGGAAGTTGCACCACCTATGATACTGGCTCGTCCTAACGTCTATTACACTTATGCCGACGCGGAAACAGAAGCTTTGCCTCTGGCACAACGTCAGATGATCCGCTTAGGGCCTGATAATCAAAAACGTTTAAAAAGAGTGTTAGAAGCTCATCAGTTGGTGTTGGCCCAGCCTTAATGTCTGCCTTACCTGTTATTCCGGCTGAATTACCCCGTCGTTTCAGCAGCACAGGCCAGAAACTGGGTTTGTGGTTGCTGAAACTGTTGGGGGGCTGGCGTATTGAGGGCCAGATCCCGGCCCATAAAAAGATGGTTATAGCTGTGGCTCCTCATACCTCAAATCAGGATTTTTTTGTCGGTATAGCCGCAGCTTTGGCCCTTGATTTGAACATCCGTTTTTTAGGTAAACACAGCATTTTTGTCTGGCCTGTCAAAACACTGTTGCGCTCTTTAGGTGGTATTCCTGTGGATCGCCGTCATCCCCATGGTGTGGTTGGTCAAGTGGTGGCAGAGTTTGCCAGGAATGAGACCTTGTTATTAGGTTTGTCTCCTGAAGGCAGCAGGAGCAAGGTAGAACACTGGCGTTCAGGTTTCTGGCATATCGCCAAACAAGCCAATGTACCAGTTTGCTTAATAGGGCTGGATTACAAACACAAGCAACTGGTGTTTGGCCCATGCTTTACAGTTGGCGAAAATTTCGCCGATGATCTGCAGCAAATGCGGATGTTTTTTCAGCAAATGACTGCAAAGTATCCGGAAAACGCTTAAGTTCTTGCACAGCCAAAAGCTTTTCAGCATAATGCGCGCACCAGTTTTACTGGTACCTGCAATGGTGGCCTCATCGGTCCTCCCGCAATACTAATTCGTTCACCTGGTCAGGTCCGGAAGGAAGCAGCCAAAGCGGATAACGTATGTGCCGGGATGTCGGCTGGTGAGGTCGCCACCCAAATTTCTGTTTGTCGATTGCCTCCCACCTTTAATTTAGTTAAATTGTTGCATAACGTTAATGTTGTGTAATGGAATGGATTCTTGATGAAGAACTTTCTCTCCGGTTTGCTACTGGCCTGTAGTGTTTTCCCTTTTACTTTTGTCGCTGCTGAAACTAAGTCGTCTGGTGTTTTGCCGCTTGAGACCTTTTATCAGGGCGAACGTATTGAGCAGCTGCGTTTATCTCCGGACGGTAAACGTTTGGTGGCGCTAAAAAATATCAAAGAAGATACCTTAGTTCAGCTGATCGATTTAGAGTCAGGTGAATCGGTGTATCTGGCGAAAACTGATAACAAAAAATTCAGGTTTGCCTGGGTCAAGTGGGCCAACAACACTCATTTGCTGGCCAGTTTCCGCTATGGAGATGTGCGTGGTTTAGGCGTCAAAACAACCGAAACCCGGTTGTTTTCGATGGAAGCTAAAGCCGGAGCCGAACTGGTGCCTATGGTAAAAGCTGTGCGGGGCGGTGAGCATCAAAGCCAGTTTCAGGATGATGTGATTAAATTACGGTTTCCGGACGATGATCACTTCTTACTTGGACTGGACCGGGAAATGGCAGGTCATGACACTGTCTATCAGGTTAATGTAAAAACAGGCAAAGCCAGCGTTGTGCAACGGCAACGTTCCAATGTCCGCTCCTGGCTGGTTGACCGACAAGGGCAGGTCCGCGCCAGTACAGACTACAACGAAAAAACCACCGAATCTTCAGTCCGGGTATTACGTCCCGGGCAAAGCGAGTGGGTAGAAGCCTGGCGCTGGCCGGCATTTTCTGAGCAGGCTGTGTCTATCCTTGGGTTTGGCAAAGACCCCAAAGATATGTATATCTCAGCGAACCATGAAGGTCGTTTAGCTGTATTTAAAGTGGATTTAAGCAAAGCTGATTTACCTCGTCAGCTGATCCTGAGTCACCCTGTATATGACATTGAAGGTTCGTTGATTTATTCAGCTTCAAGAGATGAGCCTGTTGGCATTTATTTCAGTGATGAATCATCCGGCAGTTTATTCTGGGATCAGGAATTTAAAGCCTTTCAGGCCGGCCTGGACAAAGTGTTACCTGACACAGTCAATTACATTACCAATTTAAGTTCGGATGACAAAATCTATCTGGTGTATGCCACTAATGCCACTACGCCTGGTGTTTATCTGCTGGGCGATCGAAACACTAAATCCTTGTTGCCACTGGCAGAAACCTTCCCCGGACTGAACGAAGAGAATTTGGTTCATAAAGATAAAATCACTTATAAAGCCCGGGATGGCTTGAGCATTGAAGGTTATTTGTCTGTGCCAAAAGGCAAAACAGGGCCTGGTGCTCTGGTGGTACTGCCACATGGTGGGCCTTTTTCACAGGACTCTAATAGTTTTGACACCTTCTCAGCTTATCTGGTGAACAAAGGGTATAGGGTATTTCAGCCTAACTTCAGGGGCTCCAGTGGTTATGGTCACCAGTTTTTAACTCAGGCGGTTGGTCAATACGGTATGGCGATGCAGGATGATATTACCGATGGGGTGCAGCACCTGATTGAGCAAAAGATTGCCGACCCTAAACGTATTTGTATTATGGGCGCAAGTTACGGTGGTTATGCGGCTTTGTTAGGCGCTGCCCGCACACCGGATCTGTATCAGTGTTCTATCAGTTTTGCCGGTATTTCTGATTTGCGCGAGCAGAGGTATAGCCATCGTAACTACACCAGTTACAATCTGGCGAAAAAACAGTATGGCGAAGATACCGACTTGCTGGAGCAAAATTCGCCGCTGAATATGGTCGAACAAATTAAAGTTCCGGTGTTGTTATTACATGGCACTGAAGATCGCAGTGTGCCGGTCAAACAAAGCCGGATGATGGCAGAAGAGCTGGCCGATGAGAAGAAAGTATTTACCTATATTGAAATAGAAGATGGCACCCATCATCTGGATTATTTACCGCATCGCAAACAAACCTTTGAAGCTATAGATGCCTTTTTAGATAAGTATTTACCGCTCTGACTTTTTATGTACAACAGGATCTGGTGCCTGACTGAACGGGCACCAGATCCTGTTAATCATCGTCTACGACAGAGTTTTTGCCTGAATGCTGAATGCGGTCTATCACTATCACGGCCGCCAGCAACTGGGCTGTTAATTTTGGCTCGTAAATATCCACACCATAAGTATCTGACCAGCTAAACCAGGACTTGGATACCTCGGCCAGTACTTTGCCGTTTTGACTGATTTTATATTCGTGTTGCCATAAATTACCGTGCATCTCAAGCTCACCCGTCGGGCCTTTTACAGTAAAACGACTGGTCCAGAAGGGCCAAAAGCATTTGCGGATCAGCCACTCGCTGCCATCGGCGCAGAGCAACCGGCAGGCTGGCATTATGGTCAGGTATTTACGTTTGATTTTTAAAAGCTCCGTCCCCCGGCTGTCAAACAGGGTCTGACTGCTGGAGAGACTGAAAAACTTGCCTTTAGCGCTGAAGGCTTCGTTGCCGTTTTCATCTTCAATGGTAAAGCTGTCGGTCAGGCTGAATATCTTTTGTTTAATTTTATATTTCATAAAACTGACTCCGGTGCTGATGTTGCCAGGCTGTAAATTTGCCCTTATGCTGCCTTAGTTTTCAGCAGGATAAAAGGCTTAACATAATGATTTACAAAAAATTGTCGGTGCTGTTGTGTTTGATGTTTTGTCTCATGACCACATCAGCCCAGCTGAAAGCCGAGGTCATAACCCTAGGCGAAAGCTTTACGCTGCAATCTCAGGTATTAAAACAACAGCGTCGTTACTCCGTGTCTTTGCCCAGCCGCTATCAGGCAGAACCGCAGCGGCGTTATCCGGTGTTGTATGTTATGGATGCGGATTTTCAGTTTTTCCATGTGGCTGCCACAGTAAAAAATCTGACTCAGATGGGAAAAATTCCGCCTTTGATTGTAGTAGGGGTGGCCACTGAAGGACCGGACGATTATGTCAAAGCTACCACCTGGCCTGTGCAAGGCGAGGGAGCCGAAAGCTATGGCGGTATAGAGCCGATGCGGTTATTTGTGAATACCGAATTGATCCTTCAGATAGAAAAAACCTACCGCACCAGTCAGGAGCGCATGTTGGCGGGCTATTCATTAGGTGGCTTATACAGCTTGTATGAGCTGATCCAAAAAGACAGCCCCTTTCAGGCTTATTTAGCCATGAGCGCCAGCCTTTGGTTTGACGATTACAGTTTTCAGAAAAAGTTTGAAGGCTTTTTGACAGAAAAAAACAGCAGCAAAAGGCTGTTTTTGTCGTTGGCCAATGAGCGTGGTATGGGCGTGGCAGAGTTAGTAGCAGCCCTGAAAAAAGCCGAACACCCGCAACTGCGCTGGAACTACCGTCAGTTCCCTGACGAAACTCATTACAGCACCGCCTTACCGGCTTTATACGCAGGTTTAAGTTATTTATATGCGGATTATTTTACCGATACGGCACAAATGCGGGAGTTAAAAGGTGCAGATGCGGTATTTAAGCTATTTGCACAAAAACAACAGCAGCAGTTTGGTTCTTACCAAATTGACTGGCTGCAAGCCTATACCTTAGGCAAATTTTTTGTCGGTACTGAACAAGTAGATGAAATGCCAAAGTTTTTAGCCCTGCTGAAACAACATCAACCCGCTTCTTTGAATGAAGTCAGCATCCAGTTTGCCAAAATGTATAACAAGCTAAAACAGCCACAACAAGCGCTGGAGCTATTGGCTCAGGCTGATTTAACTCATTCAGCAGATGGTTTAAAACAAAAAGGTGATGCCTTAAAAGCTTTGGGTCAGGCAGAGCAGGCTGCCAAGCTGTTGACTCAGGCTCAGCAACTGGCGAAACAGCAACAGCTGGATATGTGGGAACAAATGGAGCTGCGTTAAGCGCGGTTTTTAGCATGCAGTGGCCTGTGTTGGCGCTGCAAGCAACGTTGGGGGAATAGTTTGATGAAACTACTAAAACTAATATTGATTTTGCTGTTTATCGCTGTGGCTGGAGTGATGGTTTTCCATCAAAAGATCATTGCAGCACTGGTGCTGCCGCCTTATATCGAGTGGGCTACAGCCACTGAAGCCACAGGTCTTCAACAAGGGCAGGCTTTAGATGCACAACAGTTGCTGATTGCCAGAGAGATTGGCATTAAGCATCCGGAAAAAGTCAGGCTGGTGTATGTCGGGCAAGTGCCGTTTCCGCATGACAACAGCTTGTTAAAGACTGTTGGTGAAGCTTTAGGTTTTATTGGTGAAGGCATAGTGAATAACGCGCAGGTTTTTGGTTATTCCATCTATGTTCGCACTGGCTATGAATTGACCACACCCAGACTGGCCCATGAACTGGTGCATGTGTTGCAAATTGAACGCTCCAGTTTAGAGGCTGTGGTGACACAACATTTTGCTGATTTAGCGACCTATGGCTATGATAATTCGCCATTGGAAGTGGAAGCTTACAAGGCGAATCAGCACTACAAAGACAGGTAAAGAGCTACAGTGGCGCTCCGGCAGCTAAGCTGCTGCCAGAGCTTTGTTACAGCCCTGCACTGGTAGAGTTGTTATTCTGCTTTGGCCTGATGCCTTAGCCTTAGTACCTCAAGTACATCATGCAAAGCCAAATCCTGACTTTTCAGCAAAACCAGCAAGTGATAAATCAGATCTGCTGCTTCGTTTTTCAGCTCTTCACGATCGCCTACAGTAGCGGCTAAAGCCGTTTCTACTCCTTCTTCACCGACTTTTTGCGCGATGCGTTTGACACCTTTGGCAAATAATGAAGCGGTGTAGCTGGAGCTTGGATCGGCGCCGTATCTGCTGTGGATCACTTGTTCTAATTGATCTAAAAAGGCTAAGTCTGGCTGGTTGGCGTCTTCGGCGTGCCAACAACTTTCGGTGCCTACATGACAAGTGGGGCCAATAGGCAGGACTAAAGCCAGAATACTGTCGTTGTCGCAGTCCGCGGCCATGCTTTGTAATTTCAGCGTATGGCCTGAGCTTTCGCCTTTGGTCCATAAGCGGTTTTTACTGCGGCTAAAAAAAGTGACATCGCCGCTTTCAAGGCTTTTTTGTAGTGCTTCTTTGTTAGCAAAACCCTGCATCAGCACTTTACCTGAGCGGGCATGCTGGGCTATTACTGGCAATAAGCCATCACCTTTGCTGAAATCCAGCTGGTCCAGGTTGGTTAAATTCAGTTTCATGGCCTGATCTCCAGCTTTTGTTCTAATAAAAAGGCTTTTAGCTCTGGTATAGGAATAATGCCTTTGTGGAACACCGAAGCGGCTAAAGCGCCGTCTACATCGGCTTGCTGAAATACATCGGCAAAATGCTGCATAGCTCCTGCGCCACCACTGGCAATCAGCGGCACTTTGCACTCCTTACGTATCAGTTGCAGCTGAGTTAAATCATAGCCCTGGCGCACACCATCCTGATTCATACAATTCAGCACTATTTCACCAGCACCCAGCTCCTGCACCCTTTTCACCCAATCCAGTGTTAACCAGCGGGTTTTTTGGGTGCGGCTTTCATCGCCAGTGAACTGATAGACCTGATATTGACCTGTTTCTTGATCAAAAAAGCTGTCGATGCCTATCACCACACATTGCTGACCAAAGCTGTGTTCCAGTTCGCTAATAAGCTCTGGCCTTGCTAAAGCAGGGCTATTGACAGAAATTTTATCTGCGCCCATCTCCAGTATTAAGCCGGCATCTTCAACCGACTTAATACCACCGGCGACACAAAAGGGAATGTCGATGACTTCAGCGATACGGCGCACCCAGCTTTTATCCACCACCCGGCCATCGCTGGAGGCGGTGATATCGTAAAACACCAGCTCGTCTGCACCTTGTTCAGCATAAGCTTTGGCCAGCGGCACTATATCGCCAATGATTTCGTGGTTACGAAACTGCACGCCTTTGACCACTTTGCCATCGCGCACATCTAAACAAGGAATTAAACGTTTTGCCAGCATTGGATAGCCTCCTCTGCCGTGAACTTACCTTCCAGCAAGGCCCGGCCTAAAATCACCCCGGCCACGCCAGTAGGCTTTAAGGCTTTGATATCGGCCAAAGAGCCCACACCACCAGAGGCTTGCCACTGAATTTGCGGGTACTTCTGCACCAGCTCTGCATACAAGGCCACATTAGGGCCCTGCAAAGTACCGTCTTTACTGATGTCAGTGCACAGCACATGTTTAGCGCCAGCTGCAATAAAACCATCCAGCACCTGCTCAAGGGTAATAGTTGATTCTTCAATCCAGCCGTGGCTTGGCAAGGTTTTTTCGCCTTTGGCATTAATGGACACATCCAGCGCCAGCACTATTTTGTCGCCGCCATAAGCTCGCAGCCAAGCTTGTACTGTTTCTGGTTCACGAATAGCCACACTGCCCACCACAACCCGGCTTGCACCTGCTGCTAATAACTGCTCTACATCAGCTGCTGTACGCACACCACCACCCACTTGAACGGGCAGAGGGGCGTTTTGCATTAAGCTGGTTAACAGTTCAAGTTGACGGTCCGCAGCATTTTTGGCGCCCGTTAAATCCACCAGATGCAAAATGCCTGCGCCCGCTTTGGCGTATAAGTCGCGCAGCTGCAATGGAGTTTGCTGATATTCAGTGGTTTTATCGTAGCTGCCCTGATAAAGCCGCACTGTTTTACCTTGTATTAAATCTATAGCCGGAATAATCACTTTTAATCCTGTAACGGCAAAGCCGCATCAAAAAAATGGTAACAGCTCAAAATCAACCATTAAAAGCCAGAAAGTTCTGCAATAAACGCGCGCCAACAGCACCTGAACGTTCAGGGTGGAACTGCGCACCCAGCTTATTGCCTTTGCCAATCACAGCAGCAAAATCACTGCCGTAATGGCAGCGGGCTAAGGTGGTGTCGGATGGCGCTACGGCAAAACTATGGACAAAATACACATAATCTTTTGCGCCTATGCCTTTGAGTAGCGGATGATTTTTTGCACTATCTTCTACCTGCAAAGTGTTCCAGCCCATATGAGGCAAACGTAAATCACCGACCTGCATACGTTTCACCTGACCTGGTATTAAACCTAAACAGGCAACATCCCCTTCTTCGCTGCGATCTGTAAGTAGCTGCATGCCTAAGCAAATGCCTAAAAGTGGCTGCTCTGCCTGCTGTAAAGTGGCTATTAAATCGCGTTCAGCTAAGTTCGCCATCGCCTGACGGGCCGCGCCCACCCCCGGCACTAATAAACGGCTGGCGTTTTTTATCACGCTTAAATCGCGGCTGACTTTGGCATCCACGCCTAAACGCTTAAAGGCGCAATAGACAGAGCTGATATTGGCGCAGCCGGTATCAACAATCACAAGCGACATTAAAGCACTCCTTTACTGCTTGGCAGGGCTTCGCCTGATACTTTAATGGCCTGTCCCAAAGCACGGCCAAAGGCTTTAAATAAACCTTCGACCATATGGTGTTTATTGCCAGGGCTGACCGATAAGTGCAGTGTCATCAGCATGGCATCACTTAAAGAGCGGAAGAAGTGCTGCACCATCTCCAGATTCATGGTGCCGACAGAACCCTGGCCCAGGTCGGCATCAAACTTCAGCAGCGGCCGGCCTGATAAATCCAGCACACATTCAGCGCGGCATTCATCCATAGGCAACACAAAACCAAAGCGGGTAATGCCTTTTTTATTGCCTAGAGCCTGTTTAAGTGCCTGACCTAAAGCCAGGGCTGTATCTTCCACACTGTGGTGATCGTCTATGTGTAAGTCGCCTTTGACTTTGAGTTGCAGGCTAAAACCACCGTGAGTCGCAATTTGATCCAGCATATGGTCAAAAAAACCAACACCGGTTTCAATCTGATTGCCGCCTTGCTGATCTAAATCGACATTCACCTGAATATCGGTTTCGCGGGTGACACGCTTGACGCTGCCTTTACGGCCTTTGCTCAAAAGCTGTTTGGTGATTTCTTTCCAGCCTAAAGTGGCTCTGTCGTAACGGAACGAAGGTAAGCCCATATTTTCGGCCAGTTGCACGTCAGTTAAACGGTCGCCAATAACAAAAGAGTTGGTGAAATCCACTTTGCCTTGTTGCAGATAATCTTTCACTAACCCCAGCTTCGGCTTACGGCAGCTGCAATTGTCGCTGTCAAAGTGGGGGCAAATCAGAATATCGTCAAAACGAATGCCCTGTGAGGTCAGCAGCTGCATCATTTTTTCCTGCGGCGCATCAAAGGTATCACGCGGGAAACTGCTAGTGCCAAGGCCATCCTGATTGGTCACCATCACCAGCGAATAACCTGCAGCCTGAAGTTTTAATAATGAAGGCACCAGATCAGGCTCGTAGGCCAGTTTTTCTAATGAATCCAGTTGTTTATCTATTGGAGGTTCTTCCACCATAGTGCCGTCACGGTCGATAAATAAAATTGCTTTGGCACTCATAAAGACTCCTGTTTTTGTTTGTTTGCTGTGTAGGAATAAGACGACATAATTTGTTGTAACTGCGCCATTTCATCCGGCGAACCTATGGATACCCGTACTACCTGACCTAAGCCGAGCTGACTGGATTGGTTACGGATCAGCACACCTTGCTCTGCAATAAAACTCACTAATGCAGCGGCATCAGGCACGGCCAGCAGCACATAGTTGGCTTTGGACGGAAAAACACGGCTGACATAAGCTAACGTTCCGGCAAAAGCGCTGAAGCTGTCGCGCAGACTGTTGATTTGCTGAACTGTAGCGCGCATTTTTTGCTGGCCTTGGACTGATAACGCCTGCACTGCGATTTCAGCTACAGGAGCTGGCACAGGGTAGGGCGCTATCATCTGGCGCAGAGCGGCAATGACTTCGGGGGCTGCCAAAGTAAAACCACAACGCAGGCCTGCCAAAGCAAAAGCTTTGGATAAAGTACGCAGCACCACTAAGTTGCTGTATTGGTTTAACAAAGCAGCCACTGACGCTTCTGGTGCAAACTCAATATAAGCTTCGTCGACCACCACTAAAGCTTTGTCTTTATAAAACTCCAGCACTTCAACGATTTGCTCCCGGGGTATTAAATCCCCTGTCGGGTTATTCGGGCTACAGATAAACACCAGTTTTACATTGGCTTTTTGTGCAAATAATGCTGGTAGATCCAAGGTCAACTCTTTGGTTAAAGGCACTATATTGACATCCACCAGCTGACTTTCGGCGCTGATTTTGTACATGCCATAAGTCGGCGGGCAAATGCTGATGGCATCTTGTCCTGGTTCACAGAAGCTACGAATCAAAAGCTCAATCCCTTCGTCAGCGCCACGGCTGGTCAGTACCTGATTGGTTTCTACGCCAGCATAAGCGGCATAAGCGCTGATCAGCTCTTTGGGC
>CBIMJC010000095.1:0-12952 GCA_966244125.1 uncultured Rheinheimera sp. | reverse complement strand
CGGCCCTGATTCGGGTCCTGACCGGCACAGCAGAGTGTGAACCAACATTTTAGGGACGGCCATTTCACATCTGGAATTACGGCCTGATTGTGGATTTGATAAAATTCACTGATATTGTTGCGAACCATTCTCAATTGAAATAGTCTGGATGATATCTATTCTCAATTGGGGCTTTTATGGAACACTGGCAACAGATCATTGCTCAAGGTAATCAGGCTTTTACTGAACGACATCTGAGCGTGGCGGAGAGCTTATATCGTCAGGCCATTTCTGATGTCTGGCCTGTCTGGTACCACTGCGCTTTTGTCTGTTGCCCGCCAGAATTGAGTCGGGAAGAAGCGTCGCTCCCTACCTTTTGTTTATCCATTTCGATTCAGAATCTGGCTGAAACTTATGCGCAGCAACAACGCTGGCGGCGATGCCAAACCACATTAAGGCATGGTTTAAACTGGTTTGAGCAAATGCTGCAGCGTCTGGATGGTGACCATCCGGCCAGTATTGCTGTGTTACAGGAGTCCGCCAAACTCAGGGCTGAGTACAAGGCTGTATGTCAGAGATACAAAGCCTGGCAGTTAACGCTGTTGTCTGCCAAAGGTCAGTATATGCATTAAAAAGCCCGGCTTTCATAAGCCGGGCAGCTATTGAATGGTTAACGGCCTAAAGCTTTAGCCACACCAGCGCCATATGCAGGGTCTGCTTTAGTGCAGTTGGCTATATGTCTGTCCTGAATAGCTGTGGACACGCCAGCCAGATTGGCTGCTGTTTTGGCAAACAACACCTGCTGTTGTGCCGGTGTCATCAGCCGGAATAAATTACCAGGTTGTTCGTAATGATCATCATCCACATAGTGATCATAACGGTCTGCTGCGCCTGTCATCGCCAAAGCGGGTTCAGCGTATTCAGGCCTGTCATCCCATACCCCTTTGGAGTTCGGCTGATAGCTGATAGTGCCACCTAAATTACCGTCAGTACGCATCTGACCGTCTCTGTGGTAACTATGGAAAGGACAGCGGGGCGCATTGACTGGTATATGGTTAAAGTTCACACCTAAACGGTAACGCTGGGCATCCCCATAAGAAAATAACCGCGCCTGCAACATCCGATCCGGAGAGAAACTAACGCCAGGCACCACATTGGCGGGTGAAAACGCCGCTTGTTCCACTTCGGCAAAATGGTTTTCCGGGTTTTTATTCAGTTCCAGCACCCCCACTTCATGCAATGGATAATCTTTGTGTGGCCAGACTTTAGTCAAATCAAAAGGATTGTGTTTATGGGTGGCGGCTTGCTGCTCTGTCATGATCTGCACTTTTAAAGTCCAGCGTGGATAATCACCTGCCTCTATGCTGTCGTACAAATCGCGTAAATGGCTTTCTCTGTCTTTGCCTATCACCAGTTCCGATTCTTCCGCACTCAGGTTTTTAATACCCTGGTGAGTGTGGAAATGAAACTTCACCCAATACCTTTCGTTGGCGGCGTTAATAAAACTAAAAGTATGGCTGCCAAAACCATGCATATGGCGATAAGTGGCTGGTATGCCTCTGTCGCTCATCACTATAGTGATTTGATGCAAAGCTTCGGGTAATAAAGTCCAGAAATCCCAGTTATTTTCCGCGCTGCGTAAGCCTGTGCGAGGGTCACGTTTGACTGCGTGGTTTAAGTCCGGGAAACGCATAGGATCACGAAAGAAAAACACCGGCGTATTATTGCCGACAATATCCCAGTTGCCTTCTTCGGTATAAAACTTTACGGCAAAACCACGGATATCGCGTTCCGCATCAGCGGCACCGCGTTCACCTGCAACAGTGGAGAAACGTAAAAATACCTCTGTTTTTTTGCCGACCTGAGAAAACAATTTAGCTCTGGTGTAACGGCTGATGTCCTGAGTCACAGTAAAGGTGCCGTAAGCTGCAGCGCCTTTGGCGTGCATGCGGCGCTCAGGTATCACTTCGCGGTCAAAATGGGCCAGCTTTTCCAGTAACCAGATGTCCTGCAATAAAGCTGGGCCCCGTGGGCCCGCAGTCATAGTATTGGTATTATCCGGAACCGGAGCTCCTGTGGCGTTTGTTAAAGGAGGAACCTTACTCATCTGAAATTCTCCATGTCTGCAAAATCAATAAAAGCGCTGGGTTAGTGAGGTTGTCTCCGGCATACACCAGACTGCAGACTTGTAAAACTATAGTCAGATTTTATTGGACAGGCGAAAAGTTGTTCAGGACAACAGGAGTGGTTTTAAAGCAGTTGCCATTTGCCCTGTTGCAGTTGCAGGCTCTGAAGTTTTTGTTCTTCTTGACCATTGTGGTAATGCAGCCGGATAAACTCCACTTTATCCGGGCTGACCCAACGCACATCCAGCGGATTCCAGGGTTGTATCCTGTTATCGTCACCACTTAATACCAGTTCGGCATAAAGCTTCTGATTGCGGATACGGTAAATGACTATCAGATTGGCATTTTCTTTATCTGAACGGGCTTCGGAGTACACCAGTAAACGTTTGTTATCTGGTGATAAAAGTGGAAAGCCGTTGATCTGGGTTTGTAAGCCGGTTTGCGTGTTGATCAGATAGACACTGCGGCCGCGGTATTCAAAAACCCAGACCACAGCCAGTTGGGCTGCCTGCAGATAAGACACCAAATAAGGTTCGGTATCTTCTTCGGTTTTTTCGTTAAAAATCGGAAATGCCAAAGCTGCCGCCTGGGTTTGCAAATGTAAAAAATTACTGTTGCGTTGCACCCGGAACGGTACCTGAGGCAACAACTCTTCTTCCAGCTCTTGAGCGCAAGATTGCTCCAGAGCAATTTCAAACTCACAAGCCGTTGCGGTAGCCGCAGTAGCACTGCAAAATAACCAAAACAGGAACGACAGAGCTGTTTTTTGCAGTATGCTGATGCTGGACATCAGAAGTTTTCCCCAGTTAAATAGGAGTGATGTGGCTTAGTTTAGGTAAATTTTCAGTCCAGTCATCACTATTTCATTTGAAAATGCTAAAAACTAAGATGAATGGACAAAGCAGCCATCAGGGAGCAGGTTTATGACAGAGCAACAACGCACAGTATTAATCACAGGCGCAAACCGGGGTATAGGTTTTGCTATTGCTAAAAACCTGAGCCAACAGGGTGGTTTTCGGCTGTTGTTGGCCGCCCGTCAGCAAAAAGATGCGGAAGAAGCGGTCCGGTTATTGGGGGCTGGTACTGCAGTGCGTCTGGATCTAACTGATCCTTTGCTGCTGGAGCAAAAGGCGCTGCAAATTGAACGCCAGTATGGCCCTGTTGATGTGCTGATAAATAACGCCGCTATATTACATTCCACTGATCTGCAGCACACCAACGCTGAAGATCTGATGTTGAGTTTATCTGTAAATACCGTAGCGCCTTTTATGCTCTGCAAAGTCTTTGGTCAGTTGATGAAACAGCGGGGCTATGGCCGTATTGTCAACCTTTCCTCCAGTTGGGGTAACTTTTCCGAGGGTTTAGAAGGTCCGGCCTGTTATGCCATCAGTAAAGCTGCGCTGAATGCTGTCACTGTGAGCTGTGCCCGTGAATTGATGCCGGAAGTGAAGGTGAATGCGGTTTGCCCAGGCTGGGTTCGTACCCGAATGGGCGGTGAAGCTGCAGATTTAAGTCCTGAACAAGGTGCAGAAACTCCTGTCTGGCTGGCGACTCTGGATGACGACGGCCCAACAGGAGCATTTTTCCGCAATAAAATTCAGCTGGAGTGGTAAAGTCTGTTTAGAAATCCTGCACTGCAGGGCGCAGTACGATTTCGTTAATATCTACCTCTTTAGGTTGTTCTATGGCGTAAGCCACGGCTCTGGCCACTGAATCCGCCGGAATAGCCATCTGATAGAAGTTGCCCACAAATTCTGCGCTTTGCTGGTGGCTACTGCCATGTTTTAGTTCAGAATCTACTGCGCCGGGCAAAATAGTGGTGGTACGGATAGCTCCGCCCACTTCATGGCGTAAACCTTCACTGATAGCCCGGACCGCAAATTTAGTACCGCTGTACACAGTGCCGCCCGGGCTGAAGACTTTGATGCCCGCTACAGATGAGATATTAATAAAATGACCGGATTGTTGTTGCTCAAAGACCGGCAAGGCGGCTGCTATACCATAGAGCACACCTTTGATATTGATGTCGATCATCCGGTCCCATTCATCTGTTTTTAATTCACTTAGCGGTGCTATAGACATCAAGCCTGCGTTATTGATAATGACATCCAGCTGGCCAAAACGACTGACAGCCAGTTGCACCAAAGCCTGAACGTCGCTGGCGCTCGTGACATCAGTCACCAGATAAGCGGCTTGTCCGCCTTTTGCCTCGATCTGTTGCACTATCTGTTGCAGCTTGTCTTCACGACGCGCACCCAAAACCACTTTAGCGCCCAGACTGGCCAAATGGTAAGCGGTGGCTTCGCCTAAGCCACTGCTGGCACCTGTGATCACTACTGTTTTTCCTGCAATATTCTGACTCATACTTTTATCCTCAGTTGGTTGCACTTGGTTAATTTCGACCCGGTCAGTATGAAGTGATAGACAAATCCAAAAAATGGAAATATTTTGATTTTATAATTCCTTGTTTTGGAATAATTGATGCTCAACAAAGTGGAACTGTTGCGGATTTTTTGTACTGCGGCCCAATGTGACAGCTTTAAGGCGGCAGCTGTCCGGCTGCATATTTCGCCACAGGCAGTGACCAGAGCAGTGCAGCAATTGGAGCAATATACCGGTGAGGTGTTGTTTCACCGCAGTACCCGTCATATCCGGCTGACCCGTTTTGCTGAGGATTTTTTGCAACAGGCTCAAGCCAGTCTGGCTCAGCTGGATGCATTGTTTCAACAACATCAGGCTGATCGGGAGCATCTGATTGCTGGTCTGGTGCGGGTTGCGGCTCCAAAAGTTCTGCGTCCTATATTGATGCCGGTATTTACTGAGTTGGCGCAACGTTATCAGGAGTTACAACTGGATCTGCGTTTTTCCGATCAAATTGCCGATGTAGTGGATGAGCAGATCGATGTGGGGATCCGGATAGGTTCGGTGCGGGATAATAGCTTTATCGCCCGCACTGTGGCCCGGGTTAGTCTTTACCTGACGGCCAGCCCGGCTTTACTGGCACAACATGGTCAGCCTGCTGATCTGGAACAATTGGCGTTGATGCCGGTCACTCAGTTGATGGACAAAGCAACCGGAAGGCCATGGCATTGGTATTTCAAAGATGGAGTTTTATGGTCGCCAAAGCGCAGCAACTTTATCGTCGATGATGCGGAGGCAGAAGTGGAAGCAACCCTCGCCGGGCTCGGCGTTTCGCAATTGGCTTCTTATAGCGCTATTCCGCATATCCGTACCGGCGCTTTAGTGCGGTTATTGCCTGAACTGGAACCCAAAGCCTGGCCATTATCTGTCTACAGACCACAACGTGGTCCTGTATCCGAGCGGGTCAGGTTGGTGGTTGATCACCTGGTCCAGGCTTTGAGTAACAGAGAGATATTCCCTGAATCGCCTTAATAGTCGCTGCGGCCCGCCACCTTAATCCGGCACATGAATACGGGCTTTCACATACTTCAGCTGTGCCACTATGGTAAAGGTCATAATCACCAGCAAAGACCAGGAGCTCCACTTACCAATATGGACTGCGGACCAGGCACCCAGCTGATTAGGGTAACTCCATAAGCCCATAAAAGTGCTGATGTTTTCTGCCAGCCAGATAAAAAAACCAACTAAAACAAAACCCAGCAATAAAGGCATCTGCCGCTCTTTTTCCAGCGGGTGATAATAAACCACTGTTCTGGCATACAAACCTAAAGTGATAGCGGCCAGATACCAACGGTAATCGCCAATATAATGGTGGCTGAAAAAATTCAGGTAAATTAAAGACGCAATCAGAGCCGCCATCCAATAAGGCGGATGATGCCGCACCCTAAGTTCCATTAAACGCCAGATTTGAATAATGTAACTGCCGACTGCGGCGTACATAAAACCTGCAAAAAGTGGTACCCCGAAAACTTTGCTCAAGGCTGGATCCGGATAACTCCAGGATTGAATAGCACCTGAGGTTTTAAACACTTCCAACGCAAAACCAACCAGATGAAACAAGCTGATGGCTTTGGCTTCATCCCAGGTTTCCAGTTTGGCCCAGAGCATCCAGATTTGGATCAACAAGGCCAGCAGCAGCAACACGTCATAACGACTGATGCCCAGCATCCCCTCACGCGGAACCAGCAACACGGACAGAAAAAACAAGCCGACAAATAAGCAGGCCCGCGCCTGTTTGATGCCAAAAAACAAAAACTCCCAGCAAAATCTCTTGATAGCCGTGCTGCCAGTTGGCGTTTTGACTGACATCAGCCATTGATCAAAGATATGAAGTTGCGCTGTCATCTAAAGTCCTTGATGGGGCAGACAAAAATCCTAGGCTAGTTTGTATCACTGCTTTCGTTTTAGCTCAATTCTGTAAAGCAATAAAATAGATATCAGGCTAATCAATCCGGTTTAAGTTGGTCGCTTAAATTACTCCGTTGAACCTGATTTTGCTTGTAGTCCGCTTTGGCTTTGATCACTCTCATGTGCACCAGAATAAAAAAGGAAATACCTCTATGAAAACAATGATGACCAGTATCGCTACTTTGCTTTTGTCGTACAGTGCTGTTGCCGCAGTTCCTGCTATTGAAATGAATCAGAAAGCAGAAC
This sequence comes from uncultured Rheinheimera sp., assembly GCA_966244125.1. Classification (GTDB taxonomy): domain Bacteria; phylum Pseudomonadota; class Gammaproteobacteria; order Enterobacterales; family Alteromonadaceae; genus Pararheinheimera. The sequence goes on along the minus strand of CBIMJC010000095.1, from coordinate 6,272 downwards.
TCAATGCGGACACACTGGTGCTGTTGGTAAGCCCAGAGCAACTGACGCAATCTTCTTCCGCGATACTGCAGCATAAAGCGGTACAACATGCGATTAAAACTGCGGGTTTTGACGCAAAAAAAGCAGCCCAACTGGATATTCTGGCTGAAGTTGGTGATTACAACAGAGTAGTTCTGCTGGGAACAGGCGAACCCAAAGAGCTGACCGCTGCGCTTAGTAACAATCTGGGGGCAGATATTGCTGCCTGGGTAAAAAAAGACAAAGCCCGCTCTTTTACCCTGGATACGGCAGCGCTGCAATCGGAGTTAAGCAACGCAGACTTTGCTGCGCAACTGGCGCATGGTATTGAATTACGCTCCTACAGCTTTGATCGCTATTTCAGTAAGAAGAAAGCGGACGAAGCTAAAAAACTGGAAATTCTGGTGACAGATGAACAAGCGGCAGAGCGTCAGTTCAGTAAGTTGCAGGCCGTTACTCAAGGGGTATTTTTAGCCCGGGATATGGTGAATGAACCTGCCGCAGCGCTAACGCCTGAAACCTTTGCTGCCGAAGCCAAAGCACTTGAGAAACTGGGCGTAAAAGTTCAGATCCTGGATGTGCCAGCGATGGAAAAACTTGGCATGGGCGCTATTTTAGCTGTAGGTAAAGGCAGTAACAGACCTCCGCGTTTAGTGGTCGCTCAGTGGCAGGGCAGTGAGCAAAAACCGCTGGCGATTGTCGGTAAGGGCATTACTTTTGATACTGGCGGCTATCACCTGAAAACTGATGCGGATTCTTTGGTCCGGATGACCAGTGATATGGCTGGCGCTGCAGCTGCTTTGGGAACTATTAAAGCATTAGCCTTGCAAAAAGCTCCGGTGAATGTAGTGGCTGTGATGGCGATGGCTGAAAATATGGTGTCGGATAAAGCCATGTTACCCGGTGATGTACTCAAATCAGCTGCAGGTTTAACCATTCAGGTCACTAACACCGATGCCGAAGGCCGCTTAGTGCTGGCCGATGCGCTTTGGTATGCCAATAAAGAATTCCAGCCGCGGGCTATGGTCGATATTGCCACCTTAACAGGTGCCAAAGTAGGGGCTGTGGGCACTTATTATGCCGGTTTATTCTCCCAGCAGCAGTCACTGGTGGATCAATTAACCGTAGCGGGTGAAAAAGTGAATGAACCACTATGGCGTTTACCTTTAGGGCCAGAATTTGCTGATGAAATTAAAAGCGATATTGCCGATCTGAAAAACACCGGCAGCAGCACAGGAGCTTCAACTGCGGCCTGGTTTTTAAAGCAGTTTGCTGGTGAAACGCCATGGGCTCATCTGGATATTGCCGGTAATGCCTTAAGCAAAACTGACAAAGAGGTGAATACCAAAGGGGCGACGGGTTACGGTGTGCGTCTGCTGACAGAGTGGGCTTTGCAACAGCCGTAAATCAAAGTAAGGGGAGTTGCTGGCTGAGGCAGAAACCCAGCCAGCTGCGTTTGACGGCTGATCCCAGCTCTGATATTGCCGTACACTAAAAACATCTTGGTATGCAGGTACAGAAATTATCTGATGACTTTGTTTTTACGCCGCTTTTTTTATGCTGTTTTATTACTGCTCACCACTGGTTTTGCTCAGGCTCAATCCAGCGGCTGGGTGCAGGCCAGTCATTTAAAAGCAGAGTTGGTCAGCGATCATCAGGACCTCAAGCCCGGCCAGAGCTTTAAACTGGCACTGCATTTTATTCCGGATGAGCATTGGCATACTTACTGGCAAAACCCCGGTGATTCAGGCTTAGCCACCAGCATTGCATGGACTTTGCCCGATGGCGTAGAGGCTGGTGCTATTCAGTGGCCTGCCCCTATGGCTATCTCTGTGCCACCACTGGTGAACTATGGTTTTGAAGGCCCGACTATTTTAGTGTCGGAACTGAGTATTCCTGCTGATTTCAGTGAGTCGCAACTTCAAATCAAAGCCAAAGTGGATTGGCTGGTGTGCAAAGAGATTTGTATTCCGGCTGACGCCAGTTTTGAACTGAATTTGCCTGTGACTCAATCTTCCATTGAGGCCCGCGATTATAAACAACTCTTTGAGAAGGCCAGCCAGCAGCAACCTAAAGTGATGCAGTTACAGGGTCGTTATGATGTACAAAACCAGAAGTTTTCTGCCGCTGTGCCAATGCCGGAAGATTTAAAAGTATCGGCTTTTTTTGTTGCAGCCCCTGAACTGGTTGATCACGCCGCGCCTCAGCAAATTGACTGGGTAGATGGTGAGTTATTATTACGTCAGCAGCAAAACACTTATTTTAATCAGGCTAAGGCCCAATTTGATCTGGTACTGAATACGGCCGCAGGCCCTGTGCTACTGCAACTGCTGCATGAAAGTGTGCCACAAGGGTCTGAAGCCAGGCTGGCCAGTTTCAGCCTGCCGGACTGGTTGGTTATGCTGGGGCTGGCCGCTTTAGGTGGGCTGATCCTGAATCTGATGCCCTGCGTATTTCCGGTGTTGTCCTTAAAGGCTTTGAATCTGGTTAACAACCAAAATTCTGCTCAACACATCAAAACTGAAGCTTTATGGTATAGCGCAGGTGTGGTACTGAGTTTTGTTGCCTTAGCCGCTTTATTGCTGGTGTTTCGGGCTGCAGGTCAGGCCGCAGGCTGGGGTTTTCAGCTGCAAAATCCTTTAGTGGTGGCTGGGCTGGCTTATCTGCTTTTTGCTTTAGGTTTAAGTTTATCCGGGGTGATGCAACTTGGACTGGGCTGGATGAATGCGGGCCAGCAACTGACACAAAAGCCGGGTTATAAAGGCTCCTTTTTTACCGGGGTTTTGGCTGTGGTTGTTGCCAGCCCCTGCACAGCACCCTTTATGGGCACGGCCTTGGGTTATGCCGCCACTCAGCCTGCCTTAGCGGCTTTGGCAATTTTTGCGGCTTTAGGTGTAGGTATGGCCTTACCTTTCCTGCTGTTGGCCTGGTGGCCTGGTTTTGCCGCATTATTGCCTAAACCCGGACTCTGGATGGACAAACTGAAACAATGGCTGGCTTATCCTTTGTATTTAAGTGCGGTCTGGTTATTGTGGGTTTATGGTCGCCAGCAAGGGATAGATGCGTTAGCTCTGGCTTTAGTGGGGCTGGTGCTGGTTGGTGCTGCCTGCTGGCTCTGGGGGCAACAACAAGGGCAACAGCCAGCTAAAATCAGTAGTCTGCTTGCATTGGTGTTACTGCTGGGGGCCTTGGCTTTGTTATGGTACCCACAGCCTGCTACACAACAGGTTGCACCAACTGATCATGCAGAAGTCTGGTCTGAGCAACGTTTAAAGCAACTGGTGCAGGACGGTCAGCCTGTACTGGTCAATATGACTGCCGACTGGTGTATCACCTGCTTAGTCAATGAACGGGTGGCTCTGGACACAGACAGCAGCAAAGCGGCTATGTCCTTGTATAACCTGACTTATTTAAAAGGCGACTGGACCAATAAAGATCCGGCCATCAGTGCCTATTTGCGCCAGTTTCAGCGTGACGGTGTGCCTTTGTATGTGTTGTATTGGCCTGGTCAGCCACCGGAAGTGTTACCACAAATTTTAACGCCGGATTCATTACGTCAGGCGTTGGAGCAATTGAGCAGTAAACAACCCTTAATTACCAGTCAATAGCCACAGGAGTTAAACCATGAAACTCAAGTTTGCTTTAAGTTTATCTGCCTTATGTTTTGCCGGTCAGTTGTTAGCTTCACCTGTTGTTGGTCAGGCTGCGCCGGCTTTTACCTTAACGGACACAAAAGGCCAAAGTCATTCGTTAGCCGATTTTGCCGGTAAAACCGTAGTGCTGGAATGGACCAATCACGAATGTCCTTTTGTGGTCAAACATTACAGCGGCAATATGCAGAGCCTGCAAAAACAATTTGGCACCGACGATGTAGTCTGGTTGTCTGTGATCTCGTCAGCGCCGGGGAAACAAGGTCATGTCACTGCAACTAAAGCCGATGAACTGACTTCCAGCCGCAATGCTATGCCAGACGCTGTGCTGTTTGATGAAACTGGCGTCACAGGCAAAGCTTACGATGCCAAAACCACACCTCATATGTATGTGATTGATAAAAAAGGTGTATTGCAATATATGGGCGGTATCGACAGCATTCCGTCTGCCAAGGTGGACGATATTGCCAAAGCCACTCCCTATTTTTCTGATGCTTTAACTGCGGTGCTTTCAGGCAATCCGGCCAGTCCTGCTGTGACTAAGCCTTATGGTTGCAGCATAAAGTACTAATCCCCTTCGTTCCTGAAGCCGCAGCTTTGTTGACCGCGTTCTCTCGCCCCAGTCGTATAGCCAGCTGTGCGACTGGGGTCTCGTTCGCTTGTCGTCGCGCCGCAACTCCAATTACTTTGGGGAAGTTTGGCGCTTTTTAATAGCGGCTTTTTCTGTAGTCGGATAAAAAACCATCTTTGCTCTTTTACCCCTGCGTTAAACAAGGTATAAGTGCGCAATGAAAACTCCAAAACGCATTCAGCCGCTGATCGATGAAGGTCTGGTGGATGAAGTACTCAGGCCACTGATGAGTGGCAAAGAAGCCTCCGTCTACGTGGTTCGGTGCGGGGATGATATTCGCTGCGCCAAAGTGTATAAAGACGCCAGTCAGCGCAGCTTTAAAAAAGCAGCTCAGTATCAGGAAGGCCGTAAAGTACGCAGCTCCAGACGAGCCAGAGCCATGGAAAAAGGCTCAAGTTATGGCCGTGAGCAGGCTGAAGAAAGCTGGCAAAACGCTGAAGTGGATGCTTTATACAAACTGGCTGACGCCGGGGTGCGGGTGCCACAACCTTATGGTTGCTTTGATGGCATTTTACTGATGGAACTGATTTTAGACGACGAGGGCGATGTAGCCCCAAGGTTAAATGATATTCAGCTGACCGCCGAACAAGCCCGCCTTGACCACAAAACCATGATGCAGCATATTCTGCGGATGTTGTCTGTGGGCTTAGTGCATGGTGACTTATCCGAATTTAACGTACTGCAGGACCCGCATGGCCCTGTCATTATCGATTTACCGCAAGCCGTAGATGCAGCCGCCAATAACAATGCACAGTGGATGCTGGAGCGGGATGTGAATAACATCACCCAATATTACGCTCAGTTTGCACCTGAACTGGCTGCTACCAAATACGCCAAAGAAATCTGGGCCTTGTTTGAAGCTGGTAATTTAAATCCAAATACAGAACTGACAGGCGAATTTACCGAAGCCGAACATACCGCAGACATCAAGGCTGTACTGGATGAAATCAATGCCGCTTTTGCCCAAATGCAGGAGCGCAAAGAACGGCAACAGGCGGCGAATGAACAGGACTAGAGCATGTTGGTGAAACAAAGTGATAGCTTAGTGGTGCTGATTGATATGCAGGAGAAGTTGGCTCCGGCGATCGATCAGGGCAAAGAAGTGGAACAAGCAGCAGCCTGGGTATTACAAATTGCCGTACAGCTGGGGGTGCCTGTACTTGCCACTGAACAGTATCCAAAAGGTTTAGGCGTTACTTTGCCTGCTTTGGCTGAACTGGTGCCAGCAGATCAGGTGATGGAGAAAATCCATTTCAGCGCTTTGCGTGAACCTCTGATTGCCGAGCGTTTAAAGTTAGCTGGTAAAACCCAGCTGGTGATCATAGGCACCGAAACTCATGTTTGTGTGCTGCAAACTGCTATGGATGCCCTGGCTGCCGGTTATCAGGTGTTTATAGTCGAAGAAGCGGTAGGCTCGCGCACTGAACAAAACCGTCAGCTGGCGTTATTACGTTTACAGCAGGCTGGCGCTCAAATTATCAGTAAAGAAATGCTGGCCTTTGAGTGGCTGGATAAAGCTGGCACAGAGAGCTTCCGTACTATCAGCAAAGGCTGGATCCGCTAAAGCGGTAAAGAAAGCTGTGGATCTTGTGATGTTAAAACTACTGACAGTGTCTTTCTGGCGATTTATTGCCTGCATCAGTTTGCTGCTGGGTTTAATAGGTGTCGCATTGCCTGGTTTACCTACAGTGCCATTTTTGCTGGTGTCGGCCTGGTCTGCCGGCAAAGGCTGGCCACGTTTGGAAATTTGGTTATTAGCACACCCCAGCTTTGGCCCACCCCTCACACGCTGGCGTGAACAGGGCGCTGTACCCCGTAAAGCCAAATATCTGGCTATTGTGATGATGTCCTTGTCTGTAGTTCTGCTGTTGTTATCCGCAGCGCCTTTCTGGCTTAAACTTGTGTTACCTGCTTTTCTTTGTGCTGTAGCTATCTGGTTATGGCGCAGACCTGATATCTGATCACACTGGTGC
>CBIMJC010000094.1:0-12974 GCA_966244125.1 uncultured Rheinheimera sp. | reverse complement strand
TATTCCAACTTTAGTGGTCAATGCCCGTTTATCCGCCCGTTCAGCCAGGGGGTATCGGCGTTTTAGCCTTTTCACTCAGCCTATGCTGCAGAACATCAGCCAGATTCTGACGCAGGATAAAAACAGCGCCCGCCGTTTTTTGGCCTTGGGTGCTAAAGCTGTGCAAGTGGCAGGTAACTTAAAATTTGAACTGGATGTGCCAAAAAGCAGCACTCAACTGGCGCAAAGTTTAAAACCTTTGTTGCAAGGCCGTACTGTCTGGGTGGCGGGCAGCACTCATGCCGGTGAAGATGAACTGCTTATTCAGGCGTATCAGCAGCTAAAAATGCAGTATCCAGAGCTACTGCTGGTGCTGGTGCCACGGCATCCTGAGCGTTTTGATGCTGTGGCAGAGCTATTGCAACAGCAGCAACTGAAGTTTGTCCGCCGCAGTGTTAATGGTTTACCGGATGCAGAGACCCAAGTGTGGCTTGGTGATTCAATGGGCGAGTTATTAAGCTGGTATCAACTGGCAGATTTTGTTTTTATCGGTGGCAGCCTGATTGAACGCGGTGGCCATAATCCGCTGGAAGCCATGGCCTTTGGCAAAGCCGTATTATCCGGTCCTTATGTATTTAATTTCCAGCTGGTGTTTCAGTTGCTGCAACAGCAACAGGCTTATTTTCAGGTCAGCACAGTGGCCGATCTGGTCAGTACCGTAACTCAACTGATCCTGCAGCCAGAACTGGCCATTCAGACAGGTGGAAAGGGTTTAAAACTTTATCAGCAGCAACAAGGTGCTGTGGCCCGCATGATGGAGCAGGTTCACTATTTATTGCCTATGGCTGATATAAAAAAGTTAAATACAGACAATGCATTAGCCTGGTTTGACCCGCACTTTTATCCGAACTTTGAGCTGGCGTATTTTCAATCTGATTACTGGCAACATCAGGGCCTGGTGACAGGCCAGTCCAAAGGCCGTAATACAGTGTGGTTTATCCGCCAGCCCAATGGTCAGGAGGCTGTGCTGCGGCATTATTACCGTGGTGGTTTAGTCGGCAAACTGAACAAAGATAAGTTCTTGCCAGAGCCTGCAGCCCAAAGCCGGGCTATGGCGGAATTCAGTTTACTTTGGCAAATGCGCTTATGGGGGTTGCCTGTGCCACGGCCTTGCGCTGCTTTGTATCAAAAACACGCTTTTAGTTATAGCGCGGATATTCTGATTGAACGGATTTCTGGCACCACAGACCTGGCTCATCTGCTGCAACAACGGCCTTTAACTGATGCCGAATGGCAACAGCTCGGTGCTGTGATAGCCCGCTTTCATCAGCATCAGGTCTATCACTCCGATTTAAACTGCCACAATATTCTGCTGGACAGCCAGGGCCAGTTTTGGTTAATCGACTTTGATAAATGCGCGATTCGCACAGCAGCAGACTTTCCGGATCAAAGCTGGAAAACACAGAATTTGCAGCGTTTATTACGCTCTTTAAACAAAGAACAACAGCAGTTGCCAGTTTTCCATTGGCAGCAAGACCAATTCGCCGCGCTGGAGCTGGGTTATCAGCAACAGCGGCAAATACCAGCTCCAACACAGAGTACAAATTAATGCAGCAGTGGGACGTGATAGTGATAGGCGCAGGCGCCGCAGGTTTATTTTGCGCTATTGAAGCTGCCAAAAGAGGCCGTAAAACCCTGGTGCTGGATAACGGCAAACGTATAGGCCGCAAAATTCTGATGTCAGGTGGTGGCCGCTGTAACTTCACTAATATCTACGCCAGCCCGGCCAATTATTTATCGCAAAACCCGCATTTTTGTAAGTCGGCTCTAAGCCGTTATACCCAATGGGATTTTATTGCTTTGGTGCAGCAATATGGTATTGCTTATCACGAAAAAACGCTGGGCCAGCTGTTTTGTGACGACAGCGCCAAAGACATTGTCGATATGCTGCAACAAGAGTGTGACAAGGCGGGCGTGTCTATTGCGCTGCAACAGGATATTCAAAACGTCAGTTTTGCCGATGGTGTCTATACAGTCACAACAGCTCAGCTTAGCCGCAGCTGTCAGAGCCTGGTGGTGGCCTGTGGTGGCTTAAGTTTGCCAAATTTAGGCGCCACAGCTTACGGTTTTCAACTGGCTGAACAGTTTGGCTTAAAGGTATTGCCAGTGCGGGCGGCTTTAGTGCCACTGACCTGGCAACCCGCCGATAAAGCTGTATTTGAAGAAATCAGTGGGGTGTCTTTGCCTGTGACGGCCAAAGCGAACGATGTGGTGTTTCCGGAAGATATGCTGTTTACCCACAGGGGGTTAAGTGGCCCGGCTATTTTACAAATTTCCAGCTACTGGCAACCGGGCGACGAGCTGATTATTAACTTAGCGCCGCAGCAGGATCTAAACGCATTCCTGCTGGAGCAACAGCAAAAACATCCGGAGCAGGAGCTTAAAACTATCCTGTCGCGCCTGCTGCCTAAACGTTTAGTTGAAAAGCTGCTGGAGCTGAATCTGTTTCAAAATCAGCCAATTAAAGCACTGCAAGGTAAAGCTATCCAGCGTTTAGCCGACAGCCTGACCCATTATGTATTTAAACCCAACGGCACCGAAGGCTACCGCACCGCAGAAGTCACTTTAGGTGGGGTCGACACCAACGAACTTTCGTCTAAAACCATGGAAGCAAAAAAACAACCCGGCCTGTATTTTGTCGGCGAAGTAGTAGACGTCACCGGCTGGTTAGGAGGCTACAACTTCCAGTGGGCCTGGGCTTCAGGTTGGGTGGCAGGGCAGTATTGTTAAATAGTTTTGTTGCTTAAATCATTACATAGTGGATAAAACTCGTTTGAAATTATAAAGTCTGTACACTAAACAGAAGATTTTTATACTTTCATTTGAAGCAGATAGTCTGACAGTATGCTGTTTGATACTGAATGCCAGAGTCTCTCACGGAGATAATTTATGCTGAAGTACCCTGTTACTATTGAAGGCCTAAAAGGGGTCGGCAAGGTAGAGTTAGATCTGCAACAAGACCAGCAGGTTTATGTGCTTATTGGCATAAATGGTGTGGGTAAAACTAAGACATTGGAAGCTTTGTTTCAAACATTGTTTTTTAACAATAAAACAGTTGTTCAATTATCTTCTGCTAATAAAAATGAGCATGTTTTGTGGCCGAAGCACTGGGTTTTCAGCTCGTTGACAAGTGTCCTGCATCGTTTCACTGCGGGTTCGATGGTGGGAACTAATTCTCTCAAGGAACAACTGCTGGTTCATACTTGCCCAGTGGTGTTTTTAGCGTCCCAAAATCGAGGTTTTATTCAACATAAAACCAGCACTGCAACCAGCATTGGTACTTTCGATCAGCGTCGCTCCAATTACCTGGAACAACAAATCGCAGGTATAAAAGATAACTTCACCAGCTTAAATATGAATATCGGTATTGAGGACTGGTTTGTCACTATAGCTCAGTCTTCTCATCCTTATTTAAAGCAGGAAGATAATCGCAATATTGAAATTAAAGTACTGCTGGAACTGCTGCATAAAATTGATAGCCGAATAGACCCGGAGTATCTGCAAATTAGCGGTGATAACAGGGTCTTTCTGAAAATTGACCAGCATCCGAGAGAGTTGTCCCATTTAAGTACTGGTTTCGCATCTATTTTGAAAATGCTGCAAGCAATTATTTCTGGTTATGGCTATTTCACCAATGAAACCCGTTTACCACAGGTGAAAGGCATAGTGCTGATTGATGAAATAGAAAGCCACCTGCATTTGTCGTGGCAAGCGAAGATTATTCCTTTATTGAAGCAGTTGTTTCCCAATACAACTTTTTACATCACAACACATTCGCCTATTGTGTTATCTCAGCTAAATGCCGGAGAGGCCTACCGCCTGCAGCGCGAGGAAGATGGAGTGGTAAGAACAAAGCCTATTGTTTCACCAGCGACGGCCTCTCTGATAGACGTTCTAAAAGATGCCTTTGATATTGATATCAACCGTATAAAGCTGGATGGCACTGCGCCTGAGACTCAAAACGACGCCAAACAGCAGTTGCTAAAGCTGATTAAAGGTAAAGAAAGCGAATAAGCATGAGTAATGTACTGCTGGATGCTAACTTACTTATTGCTGCGTTGGATGACAGCGGCACCACTTCCAAACAATTGCGCCAAAGTGCTATTACTAAATTGGCAAGCTTTCTGGAGAACCCTGACATCAAGCTTGTTATTACCCCTCTTATCCGATACGAAGTTTTGCGTGGCGTGAGTTGGAATGATGCCGGGCGTTATAACAGCTTGAAACAGGTATTGGATAATCTGACTGAGATTGATGTGGACCGTAAGGTATCTGAACTGGCAGCTAATTTGTTCCGGTTTGACCGCTTGATTAATGCGCAAGGGCAAAAGAACGTGGAAAAACGTAAGTTTGACGTTTTCCATTTGGCCTGCGCTAAATGCCATGGACTTGATTTAGCTTCTCAAGATACGGATATAGCGTCTTTGCAAAGCTTATTCGACAGCTATCAGCAGGCTGGCGGTCTTGTTTGATTTGAACATTTAGCAAATAGTCCCATCTTTTATCCCTTCTTTGTCTCGGTGCAATTTTTAGTTCATCCGATACAGTCCGGCTCCACAGATCAGACCAATAGCTGTTTGACCTTGCCTTCGTTTCAGGGCAGTGTAAAGGCAAGTTAATTCAGCAGGAGACGAGGGATGTTTAAATTGAAGTTAGGCATAGCAGCCGGATTGGCTTTAACTTGCCTGAGTACGGTCGCGGCAGAGCCGACACAGCCATCACAAATTATCCAGCAATCGGAAGCCAAAGCCGAGAAGGGCGATGGTTATGTGTTTTACAGCTATTTCACCAAACCTACTTTTGGTACCCAGGATGCGCTGACTGGTGTAGCTGTGATTGAGCCTGGTAAAGAAATTCATCCACCTCATATTCATGCCGAAGAAGAGTATCTGATGGTGATTGAAGGTGAAGGTGTCTGGTCGCTGAAGGACAAAGATATTCCTGCTAAAGCTGGCGATATTTTATATGCAGCACCCTGGGATTCGCACGGTATCCGCAATACAGGCAACACGCCGCTGAAGTTTGTCGTGATGAAATGGCATAGCAAAGGTGTGCCAGTTCCGGCCGACCCTGCTGCAAAGGCCAAGCCTTAAAGTAGTTAGCTAAGCAGGCTAAAGCCGTTTTAGCCTGTACTGCTGCAATCTGCTATTGGGTTTATCCGGTATGGTCATTTCTATCAATCCGGCTTGCAGCGCTGGTTTTAAATAGCGAACGCTAAAAGATTTCCTGTCTTTAAGCTGCAACAACTGTTGCAGTTGTTCACGGCCTAATGGCCCTTGACTAAGCAAAGCTAACAGCTGCCCGACTTGTGGTGTGACTTGCGGTGTAACTTGGGGGCTAACCTGATAAAATGCGTTGTCCTGATGCAGATGTTTGTCGTTTTCCTGCAGGGTGTCATGGATCACTGTCAGCATAAACTCTATAAAAGTGGCGCAATCACTTTGTTTAGTGCTTTGATTGATCGCCTGATAATACTGGCTTTGACTGGCATGGATCATACTTTCCACCGGCAGTTGTGCCAGCAATGGGAACCAGCGGCTGAGAATTAGTGTTTGCCACAAACGCCCCATACGGCCATTGCCATCACTGAATGGATGAATAAACTCAAATTCGTAATGAAATACACAACTTGCGATCAATGGATGTTGTTCAGTTGTGTTGAGCCAGCCCAATAAATCAGCCATAAGCTGCGGCACTCTGCTCGCCGGTGGCGCCATATGAACAACCTGTGAGCCATTCATCACGCCCACATGACCTTGCCGATATGCACCTGCATCGTCCACCAAACCCGTCATCAATAGCTGATGTGCTAACAGTAAATGTGTTTCGTTGTCTGGTAGCCAACGATCAAAATGCTCATAAGCCAGCAGAGCATTACGGACCTCCTGTACTTCTTTTGGTGGAGCTATCACCCTTTTGCCTTCAAGAATGGCAGTAATTTGTGCTTCACTCAGGGTATTGCCTTCAATGGCGAGAGAACCCTGAATAGTGCGGATACGGTTAATACGACGTAGCTTTAACTGACGCTTTTCGTCCTGCATCGCCAAGCGCCCCAATTGCTGATTTATCTCTGCAATCAGCCGAATGATTCCGGGTGTAATGCTAAAAGGCGGTGTATAGGCTTTGGCCATAAAATACTGTGATTACTTGAGTGTTACTTCCGGGCAGCTTATCCCATTCTGACTGAATCGAAAACCTGTTTACCTGCTTGCAGATATACCATTAGAAGCGGTAATGCAGCATAGTTTCAAAAAAGCTGCTGTTGCGAAGTGCCGGGTTTTGATTGCTGTCGTTTTGGATATCGATAAAGCTCGCGACCAGTTCAAGGCTGATATGCGGGCTGAATTTATATTCGGACTTAAAGTTGTAGTTATTCGCCAGCGCTTTGCCCGATGGCTGATCGGCTGGCAATAACAGGCTTTGGCCAGGGCCATAAATAGCGCCATTTTGCTGAACGCGGTAGAGTTTTTTCGCATCCAGCCCCAGACTCAGGTTTTCTGTCACAGGATAAAGCCAGCCAAGGCCTATGTGCTGAATATTGGTAGTGGCAAATACACCGGCCTCTGAGTAATAAGGCGCTTTGGCAAAAAGCGGCTGAAACTCGTGGCTATCCGCATCTTGTGCGCTGCCGCCTGAAGCATAACTGGCAGTGAACGACAGCCGGTGCTGTGCCACTGTGTAGGCCCATTCCAGTTGGCTAAACCAGGCAGAGAGTTGTTGTGGGCCGCGATCACCAAACTGATAAATCAGCTGGTAAAACGCTTCAAAAGCTTCCAGCTTATGCTGATATTCGGTTTCTATCGCATAAATATCATCCTGATTTTGGCCACGGCTGTCGCGGTAATTGATCGCGTGAACCAGCAGTTGCTGCTTTTGAAAAATGATGCCGCTTGCGGTTAAATCCGCATCTCTGTTGTCATCCAAAGCTTTAGCTTTACTTTTCACGCTGTAGCCATGATAAAAGGACACTGTGGTGTAGCTGTCGAGCTGCTGGTTTAGCAAAACTCCGTCGAAACGCCGCCTGACGTTAGTGCCTTCTCTTTTGCCGAGCTGACGCTGATTGCCAACAGACCAGACATGGCGGCCTAAGCTGATACTGGTATCGGCTATGTCAGTTTTAAAAATCAGCTGGTGAATATCGGCCGTATTACGTTCCACCGAATAAGTCTGGTTGTTGTAACTGGAGTCATAAGCACTGATCCCTTCCAGCAACAAACTGCTGTTCTCTGAGGTTTGCCAGCTATGCCGGATTAGAAACCGGCTGAGCAGGGCATGATGATCGGCATCTGTCAGTTCCTGCTGGTAAATATCCTGATGTTTAATAAAACCTTCCAGTTCAACTGCCGTCAGATTGGCGCTAAAGCCTGTGGCGCTTAGTAGCGCCACAGAAGTCAGAGCTTTCACTTGCATCAGGATTGTGCCGCTTCAAGGTCGCAATAATGCTCTTTGCGCAGCAGCCATGCCAGAATGCCGATAGGTACCAATAAAGCCCAGAACCCCGCAACCAAATAACAAAAGCCAGCCACAATAGCTCCGATAGCGAAGGCAGCCATAGGCCAGAAAGACTTAGAAATTCTTGTTTTGGTTGCAGCATCTCCTTTGCCTGACATCAGCTCAATCAGATCCAACACGATTTGAGTTACATTGCCTGTCATCATTGAGGTTGGAGCCAGATGGGGCAGCAGCAAGCGGGTATAAGCGCTGTGTGCGCCCATAGCAGCTGCGCCAAGCATGCCGCAGATCATCGCCATAGGGGTTGGTTCTTCACCAAAAGGTGCGGCTACTAAGCCTAGGACCATAAAAGCCACCAGCAGCACTAACTGCAATAAAACTGTCAGTTGGATTTGCAAATTTTGCTGCTGTTTAGTATCCAGCCAAATCGTCAGGATACGAATAGCAGCTATACCCAAAATAAAGGCAGGGAAAGCTAAAAACTTCATCAGCACAGCAGAGCTGGATTCACTGACTAAACTGGCGCCTATCAGGACAAAGTTACCTGTGACGAGTGCAGTCAACAAACCAAACAAAGCGACAAAACCTAAGGTGTTCACATAACCAGCCAAAAACCCCAGGCTGATGGCCTGAAAACGGTGCTTCGATTCGATGCTCATACACCCTGTCCTTTTTTCGCGGGGAAAACCACAAAACGTCCGGGTCCTGTCAAAGCTATAGTGCTAAACAGGATGATCAGCAGCCAGCCAAATTGGCCTTGCTCCATGGTCCAGTCAGCGTGGACCAGCAGCATAGAAACCAGCAACAAAAACAACAAAGGCAGACAAGCCAGCCTGGTCCAGACTCCGGCCATAATGGCCAGAGGGCAGAGCACCTCAGCAAAAAGTGCACAGACTAAAGTAATGGCTTTGCCTAAATGCAGCGGATCGTCAATCAGTTGCACTTCAGTTTGCCAATTCAATAGTTTGGGCCAGCCGTGGATCTGCAGCACCAATAAGGAGCCGCTGAAGCGCAAAAACAGCAGACCCACATCAGGTGTTAATAAAAAAAACGGGGTGCTAAGTCTCATGGGTTCAGCTCCTGTTGTTAAAAGGCAAAGCAGCTACAACCCATAACACCCCAAAAGGAGCTATGGTCAGACACTGGTACATCGGATCGGCGCGCTACATCATGTGAATGTCCGTGTACACCGCAGGAACCTGCGCACTGGTGCGGTAAGGAACTGATTAACGGATGTACCCGGGCGTGGCCAGGCACTAAAGTGACAGGAGACCATTCCGGGACCACCGGAATAGGTGCCGGGCCATGGCCTGAGAAGTCATTGACGGCATACACAATTTTGCCGTCCACTATGGTCATCACAGACTCAATGCCTTTGATTTCTTCTTCAGGTACTGTAAAAAAGTCAGAACTTAACACAGCCAGGTCAGCCAGTTGCCCTGCTTTAATCCGGCCTTTTTTATCCATATCGCCAGAAAACCAGGCGCTGCCTGCAGTCCAGAGTTCCAGCGCTGTATCCCGTGGTAAACAATCTTTATCCAGATACAAAGGAGTGCCGCCCACTGTTTTACCAGAGACTAGCCAATACAAAGCTGTCCATGGGTTGTGGCTGGCAACCCGGGTGGCATCTGTACCACCGCCGACTGGCACGCCCATTTCTATCATCCGGGCTACAGGAGGGGTTTGTTGTGCTGCCTGCTGGCCATAACGGCGGATAAAGTATTCACCCTGAAAGGCCATGCGGTGCTGAATAGCGATACCGCCGCCTAAAGCCCGCACCCGTTCAATATTTTTTTCAGTAATGGTTTCGGCATGATCAAATAACCAGCGCAGACCGTTAAATGGCGTGTCTTTATTTACTTTTTCAAACACATCCAGCATACGGCTGATGGACTCGTTGTAGGTGGCATGCAAGCGGAAAGGCCAGCGGTTTTCTACCAGATGCCGTACCACTTGCTCCAGTTGTTGTTCCATGTTGTCTGCTAAATCAGGTCTGGGTTCGACAAAATCTTCAAAGTCGGCAGCGGAGAACACCAGCATTTCGCCTGCGCCATTGTGGCGGTAAAAATCATCACCCTGCCCCGGTGTTACCATTTGTGTCCATTTCTGGAAGTCTTGCAGTTCAGCGCCTTTATTCTGGGTAAAAAGGTTATAGGCGATACGTATTGTCAGCTGACCGTCTTTAGCCAGGCGTTCTATGACCTGATAATCATCAGGGTAATTCTGGAAACCACCACCTGCATCAATAGCGCTGGTAACGCCCAGGCGATTGAGTTCACGCATAAATTGCCGGGTGGAATTGATTTGATGCGATAAAGGCAAGGTTGGGCCTTTTGCCAGAGTGGCATACAAAATCATGGCGTTAGGCCGTGCTATCAGCATGCCGGTTGGATTGCCTCTGGCATCGCGCTGGATCTCGCCGCCCGGAGGATTGGGCGTATCTTTGGTATAGCCCACAGCTTTTAACGCTGCGCGGTTTAATAAAGCTCTGTCGTACAAGTGCAATAAAAACACCGGGGTGTCTGGTGCTGCTTTATTAATTTCATCCAAAGTTGGCATACGTTTTTCGGCAAACTGAAACTCTGTCCAGCCACCTACGACCCGTACCCACTGAGGATGAGGGGTACGGTCCGCCTGGATTCTGAGCATCGCCAGTGCATCTGCCACAGAAGGTACCCCTTCCCAACGCAATTCCAGGTTGTAGTTTAAACCACCGCGGATCAGGTGCAGGTGAGAGTCATTTAAACCAGGAATGACAGTTCGGTTCTTCAGATCTATCACCTGACTTTGTTCAGTCTGATGACGCAGCACTTCAGCTGTAGCACCCACTTCCACAAACTTGCCGTCGCGGATTAATACGGCGCTGGCAACAGGTTGTTCTTTATCCATGGTATGAAAACGGCCGTTGATCAGGATTAGATCGCTTTGTGAAGACTTATCCATTGCTGTGACTCCTCTATAAATCGTTGCCCAACAGCTGTTGTGTTGGCTTGGCTTTGGCGCTGTAAAGACGTTCAGTGAAGCAGAGTCTGAGAAAAATTCAGGGGGGAGTCTAGCTATACAAACAGATAATGGTGAAGTGCCTAACGCACTTCTAGTATGTGTTCAGCTCTGATGATTTATTCAGACTAAAGCGGTAACAGGCTGGCTGTGAGCACAATTGCATACACTCCACTTTGGTACCTGACACTTACTCAGTGAGCATAGTTCGTTGTTTGTAATTGCTGATACTGTGCTTGCGGAACTTGGCTTATTAATCAGGTCCGTGCGTTGGTTTTATATGACCCAACGCTTGACCCTAAAAGGAATGATCAAAATGGCAAACCCTAAACTTGAAGTACTGACTCCACATAACTGTCAGCTGATTATTATTGACCACCAGCCCCAAATGGCCTTTGGCGTGCAGTCAATTGACCGCCAAACATTAAAAAATAATACAGTTGGTTTGGCCAAAGCTGCCAAAATTTTCAATATTCCTACCACTATCACCACAGTGGAAACTCAGGGCTTTTCTGGCTACACCTACCCAGAGTTGTTGGATGTATTTCCTGGAATTCCATTGTTGGAGCGTACTTCAATGAATTCATGGGACGACCAGAAAGTTCGTGACGCTTTAGCCAAAAACGGCAAAAAGAAAGTAGTAGTGGCAGGTTTGTGGACTGAAGTCTGTAACACCACTTTTGCACTGTGCGCCATGCTCGAAGGTGGCTACGAAATTTATATGGTGGCTGATGCTTCAGGCGGTACTACAAAAGAAGCGCACGATTATGCCATGCAGCGTATGGTTCAGGCAGGTGTTGTGCCTATGACCTGGCAACAAGTGCTGCTGGAATGGCAGCGCGACTGGGCTCATAAAGATACCTATGATGCAGTGGTTGCCTTAGTGAAAGAGCATTCAGGTGCTTATGGTATGGGTGTGGATTACGCTTACACCATGGTACATAAAGCGCCACAACGTACTGCCGGAACTCATGAAACATTGGCTCCTGTAGCTGCTAAATAACTTAGTTGTTGGGCGGACAGCTTATATTTGAGTTACAAAGTTTGGCTGTTCGTTTAGACAAAGTCCTGTCCGTTTTATCTGACTGATTCAGTCCGAAAAAACGGACAGTTCAGACCATCAGGTCAGAGGGGTTTCTATGAAATTATATCTATTATCTCTTGGCGCAGGTTTATTGGTTGGTATTATCTACGCCTTACTACAAGTTCGTTCTCCAGCTCCTCCTGCCATAGCTCTGTTGGGTTTGCTTGGTATGTTAATCGGAGAGCAAATAGTACCTGTAGTAAAACAATGGGTCGCAGGCCAACCAGTGACTATGTTATGGTTCAAAGCCGAGTGTGTTCCCAAAATTACCGGAACACCTGCAACTTTAACCGCACAAACCAAAACAGAAAGCGCGACAGAAGGTAAGCAAGAATCATGAGAAAGATCCCGCTGTTCAGAAGGACTTTGTTCTCAAAAACAAAGCCCAAAAGCAGTCACGGATTTCGGATGATGTTTACGTTCTGAGCAGTATGGGATTGATATGCAGAAACTAGATGTTACAGGAACTCTGATTGCTATTGTTGATGATGAGCAGTCAGTTCGAACAGCTTTAAGTAACTTATTACTCTCTGTGAGTTACGAAACAGTACTATTTGAGTCTGCTGAAGCCGTTTTACAGAGTGACCTGCTAGGCGATATCAATTTCATGGTGCTTGATGTCAAGCTTAAGGGGATGAGCGGCATCGAATTATTCGAACAGTTACATGCTGCAGGCGTGATTATTCCGACAGTATTTATCTCTGGTAATGCCGATTGGGATACGCAGTTGCGTATTGCTCAAGCCGGGGCTTTATTATTTCTACCTAAACCTGTGGATGTGGAACTTCTACTCAAGACTATCGACGATATAGTTAAAAACTAAAGGTCTGTTCCCAGTCATAAAGTGGCGTGTAACGAAGAAGCGGCAATAATGGATAAACTCGATTTAAGTAGCTATAAATTTAAGCCTTTGCGCCAGGTTTGTGACATTTCTTACAGTCGTGGCATTTCATCAATTCCGGGAAAGGCTGCAGTTGTAATTGCCAATGCTGCGTCAAGGGACCTTCAGGGACAGGTCGGTAAGTTGTTTCATAATGAGTTTTCTCTGTCTGCTCTGCTTGATCCTGCCTGGGCTATTTATCCGGTTGCTTCAGTGCTTTTGGCTGGTCAGCCAACATTACTTTATGAAGATTATCAGGCTGAATCTTTAAACCGTCGTTTTAAAGGTGGCTGCCCGTTGGAATATTTTTTCCCTCTGGCCATACAAATTACAGCTCTCATGAAGGCGATGCATGGTGTCGGCCTGGTACACAAGGATATCAAGCCAGCAACGCTGTTAATCGATCAGGAAGGGGTCGTGCGTTTAAGTGGTTTTGGCTTTGCGGAAAAGTTGGAGCGGACGGAGTCTGAAGCTGCTGAATCCTATTCAGGTTGTTCATTGGCTTATATATCGCCGGAA
>CBIMJC010000093.1:0-13047 GCA_966244125.1 uncultured Rheinheimera sp. | reverse complement strand
AATTCTGGCAAAAATCTTTAGTGGCTGTGGCCTTAACAACCGCGACTTTGGCGCAGGCAGCAGAAGTGAATGTGTATTCTGGCCGTCAGGAAGAACTGATCAAACCTATGTTGGATCAATTCAGCAAGGACACTGGTATTCAAGTGAATTTAATCACTGGTAAGCCGGATGAACTGATTAGCCGTATGCAAAGTGAAGGTCGCAACAGCCCCGCGGACTTGCTAATTAGCACAGACGTTGGCCGTTTATACAGGGCAGAAGTACAGGGTTTATTACAGAGCGTGGACTCAAAAGTACTGACCGACGCTATTCCGGCCGGTTTACGGGATCCAAAAAAGCAGTGGTTTGGTTTAACTAAACGGGCCCGTCCTATCATGTATGTGCCGGGTAAAGTGAAACCAGAGCAGTTAAGCACTATCGAAGATTTGGCCGACCCAAAATGGAAAGGCAAAATCTGTGTGCGCTCGTCCGACAATATTTATAACCAGTCTATGGTAGCCGCTTTAATAGCTCAGTTGGGTGAAGAAAAAACTCAGGCCTGGGCCAATGGTTTTGTCAAAAACTTTGCGCAGCCACCAAAAGGCGGTGACCGTGACCAAATCAAAGCAGCAGCTGCTGGTGTCTGTGATATCGCCATAGCCAACACTTACTATTTAGGTGGCATGTTTGATGATGCGGGCGACAAAGCCGCTGCTGAAGCGGTGAAAGTGTTCTGGCCAAATCAGCAGGACCGTGGCACTCATATCAATATATCAGGGGCTGGTGTTGCTAAATATGCGCCGAATAAAGCTGAAGCGATAAAGCTGCTGGAATATATGGTGAAACCTGAAAGCCAAAGCTGGTACGCCGTGACTAACCATGAATATCCGGTCGTAGCTGGCGTGAAGTGGAGCCAACGCCTTGAATCTTTTGGGCAATTTAAGGCTGAGCAGTTACAATTATCAACTTTAGGTGAACTGAATGCGAAAGCTATTCAGGTGATGGACAAAGCGGGCTGGAAGTAATTTCGCTCTGTACTTGAAGCCGCAGTTTTGTTGATCGGATAAGCGGGCGACCATAAAGGTCGCCCCTACCTTTTTTAGAAGGACACTCTTCGTTTGACCAGCCCTTTATTTAGCCGGACCACCACCTTGTTTGCTTTGCTGCTGGCTGTGCCTGTGCTGGTGGTGCTTGGCTCTTTATTGACGCCTCAGCCACAACTTTGGGCGCATCTGCTCGATACTGTACTGGCTGATTATGTCACTAACTCTTTGGTGTTGGCGTTGGGTGTAGGTGTGTTAAGCAGTTGCATTGGTACTTTTACGGCCTGGATAGTGGCGCGTTATCAGTTTGCCGGCCGTGCTGTGGTGCAGTGGTTATTGCTGCTGCCTATGGCTATTCCGGCTTATATCATGGCCTACAGCTATACAGGTTTGCTGGATTTTGCCGGCCCTGTGCAAAGCCAGTTGCGGCTTTGGTTTGACTGGTCGTACGGCGATTATTATTTCCCTGAAATCCGTTCTTTGCCCGGCGCTATTCTGATGTTGTCGCTGGTGCTTTACCCTTATGTCTATATGCTGGCTCGCAACGCCTTTCGCCAGCAATCCGGTTCTTTACTCGAAGCCAGCCGCACTTTAGGTTATACGCCGCGCCAGCATTTCTGGAAAGTGGCTTTGCCTGTGGCTCGCCCTGCCATTTTAACCGGGGCAGCATTGGCGATGATGGAAGCTTTGGCCGATTACGGCACAGTGCAGTATTTTGGCGTCACCACTTTTACCACTGGTATTTTCCGCACCTGGTTTGGTATGGGTAATCAGCTGGGGGCTGCGCAACTATCGGCACTTTTGTGCAGTTTTGTGTTGTTGCTGCTTTATCTGGAGCAATGGTCCAGACGCAAACTGAAGTTTTATCAACAAGGACAAAAACAGCAGGAACCAGGCCGGCAGCCAGTACAGGGCTTAGCAGGTTTTAGTTTGCTGCTGCTGTGTTTAGTGCCTGTTGTGTTTGGTTTTTTATTGCCAGCGTTGCAGTTAATGGGCTGGGCTTTGCAACGTATAGAGCAAGTGCTGTCGCCTGATTTTATTCAGTTACTGATCAATAGTTTTTCACTGGCGGCTTTAACGGCCCTGGTCACGGCCTGTCTGGCTTTATGTTTTGCTTATGCCAAACGTTTATCCGGCCATTGGTCTTTGGTGTTGCCTGTGCGCCTGGCGGCTATGGGCTACGCCTTGCCTGGCACAGTGATCGCCATAGGGGTGATGATACCGCTGGCGGCTTTGGATAATTCCATCGATTTATGGGCCGAGCAGCAGTTTGGTATCCGCACTGGTTTGTTATTGTCCGGTACTTTAGTCGCGCTGGTGCTGGCCTATACAGTGCGTTTTATGGCTGTGGCTTTGCATAGTGTCGAAGCAGGTTTAATGCAAATCACACCTTCGATGGACAATGCCGCCCGTAGCTTAGGCGAAAGCCCGGTTGGGGTACTCAAACGGGTGCATTTGCCGCTGCTTAAAGCTTCAGTACTCAGTGCTTTATTGCTGGTGTTTGTGGATGTGCTTAAAGAGCTACCAGCCACTTTATTGCTGCGGCCTTTTAACTTTAATACCTTGTCGGTGCGCAGTTACGAGCTGGCGTCAGACGAGCGGTTGGCGGACGCTGCTTTGCCCGCACTGGCCATAGTACTGATAGGTTTAATTCCGGTGATCCTGCTGTCCCGTGCCTTGGACAGTTCTAACAGAGGAGCCCAGTAATGCTGGTGTTACAACAGGTTTCGATAGCTTATGGCCAGGCTACTGTGGTGAAAGATCTGAGCTTAACCTTGCAACAAGGCCAGATCGGTTGTTTGTTAGGGCCGTCCGGTTGCGGTAAAACCAGCTTATTACGGGCTATTGCTGGTTTTGAACCTGTGCAGACAGGCGCTGTGATGCTGGCTGATACCTGCTTGTCAAAGCCTGGTGCCATGATAAACCCGGAGCAGCGCCGTATTGGTATGGTGTTTCAGGATTTTGCGCTTTTTCCGCATCTGACCGTAGCGCAGAATATTGCCTTTGGCTTAAAGAAAAACCCAAAAGCACAGCAACAACAGATAGTTGAGGAGCTGTTAGCTTTAGTGGGCTTGCCGACTTTAGGCGAGCGTTATGTGCATCAACTCTCTGGTGGCCAGCAGCAGCGGGTGGCTCTGGCCCGGGCTTTAGCACCAGAGCCACAAGTTTTGTTATTAGACGAGCCTTTTTCCGGTTTAGATGCTGATTTACGTGAAGCTTTGGCGCAGGATATCCGCGCTATTCTGAAGCAGCGTGGTATCAGTGCTTTGATGGTGACTCATGATCAGTTTGAAGCTTTTGCGATAGCCGATCAGATAGGCGTCATGCAACATGGCAAGCTGCAGCAGTGGGGTAGTGCTTACGAGCTATATCATCAGCCCGCCAATCGTTTTGTCGCTGATTTTGTTGGGCATGGTGCTTTACTCAAAGGCGAAGTGCTGGCAGATGAAAAGGTGTACACAGCCCTGGGTGTGTTTGCCCAGACTCAATCAGATTTTGCCTCTGGTGTGGCAGTGGATTTATTGGTACGGCCGGACGATATAGTGCACGACGATCAAAGTGGTTTTACCGCTAAAGTGGTGGGTAAATCCTTCCGTGGTTCGCATATTTTGTACAGTCTGGAGTTGGAAGGGGCAGAGCAGGTGTACTGTTTAGCGCCGAGTCACCACGACCATCAGCTGCAAAGCCGTATTGGGATCAGGCTGGAGCTGGACCATCTGGTATTGTTTCAGCGGCAAAAACCAGCAGGTTAATAGTCAGGTTGCAGCAGTTCAAGCCTGTGCTGTTGTTTCAGTTGTTGCAGGCCTTGTTCAAATTGTTGCTGCAACTGGCTGGCCTTAGGGTGTGCTTTGGAAAAGGCAATATACATAGGCCGTTGTTCCACCACAGGCCCCGTAGCTTTGAGCTCTGTGCTGTACTCCGCCAGTTCTGTGCTCAGCAAATATTCGGCCACCATTTGTTCGCAAATCACTAAATCAACCCGGCCCAGTGCCAGCATTTTTAATGACTCAAGATCGGTATTTACTTCTATCCATTCAAAAGGTAAGGCTTTGATGGACTGTGGATAGCTGTAGCCGCGCACCACACCCAATCGCAGTGGCCTTTTCGCTAATTGATCCAGTTCGGTAAAGGCGATTGGATTTGCTGTGTTGTGATAAAACTTCAGATAGTTGCTGTACAAAGGCGTAGGGTAATGCAGATATCCGGCCCGTTCTGCGTCAAACCATACACTGACAATAGCAGCAGCTTCACCTTGTTTGGCCTGCAATAAAGCGCGTGGCCATGGCAAAAACTCTATCTGGACTTCTTGTTGTTGTGTGGCAAAAATTTCTTTGACCAGTTGAATGGCATAACCCTGATTCGGCAGGTTTTCACCGTTGTGAGGCACAAACTCACTACTGACAATACGCAGCGGCTCTGCCGTTCCGGAAAAACTCAGCGCAAGCAAGCACAACCTGATGATCCACTTCATGTATTGCCTGTTTTGTTTGAGCCCATATACAAATTTTTAACTGAAAAAAGCAGGTAAAGCAATGTACTTTACCTGCTCTTTATAAAGCCGGAGCAGCTATTGTTGCCCAGACTAAAGGCTTATCGCCTGTTGTATTACAGGGTAAAACGCGCCACGGCATTATTCAGGCCGTTGGATAAAGTGCGAAGTTCATGTGCCACTTCACTGTTATGGCGGGTCGCCTCGCTGTTTTGTGCCGACATAGTGGCGATACGTTCGATATGGCCTGCCACTTCGTTACTGGCGGCATTTTGCTCCTGCAACGACATGGAAATAGATTCAACGACGCTAACCACCTGCTGGAAGCTGTGCTGAATAATATCTATGGCGCTGCCAGCCTGACCGGCCAGTTCGACGCCCAAATTTACTTGTTCTACCCCTGTGCTCATCTGGCCCACTGCATCCACAGTGCCATTTAATATCACGTCTATCATGCCGGAAATTTCACTGGTGGATTGCGTGGTGCGCTGTGCCAATAAGCGTACTTCATCCGCCACTACGGCAAAACCCCGGCCTTGTTCACCAGCCCGTGCTGCTTCGATAGCCGCGTTTAATGCCAGTAAGTTAGTTTGATCGGCAATACCTTTAATCACATTTACGATGGAAGATATTTGTTCAGACTGTTTACCCAGCTCTTCAATACGGCCAGAAGCCGAACGCACCACCTGGGCTATACGTTCCATGCTGGCGACTGTGTCGTTAATCACTTTACTGCTTTGCTGCGCCTGTTGACCGGACTTTCCGGCAATAGTCCGGGCTTCGCTGGCGTTGGCTGAGACTGAATCTATGCTGACACTGAGTTGTTCCACAGCTGCGGCTATGGACGATGAGGCTCTGGATTGTTCTTCGGCTGAGGCAGACAGTTGTTCTGTGGTACTGGCCACAGTAGAACTGGCTCCACTTAAATCGGCCGCTGCAGTTTTGATTTGACTCATCAGTTGATGCAGCTGAGTTTGCATTTTTGCCAGCGCCTTAAGCAGATCGGCTATTTCATCGCCGCCACTGCTATCAATGGTATTGGTCAGTTTGCCATCGGCCACAGCTGAGACTAAATCTTTGGCAACCTGCAACCGATTTTGTAGCGAAGTTTTTAAATAAAGAGCGATAAAAACACTGAACACCAGAATAATTAAACCACCTACCAGCAAAGTGGTTAATACAAAACTTTTGGCCTGAGCTGCATCCTGGCTACGGCTATCTAATAAAGTGCGTTCTCTTTGCTGCACAGTCTCCATCTGCAGCCGAATTTTATCCATAAAGGCTTTGCCTGTGCCCTGGCGCTCAAATTCCCGCACGGCCTGACGTGCTGTTGGATCTGTGCCTGCTGCTTTCATTTGACTGATACTCGGCTCAATAGCCTGAGCCAACCAATCGTTATAAAGGCCCTGTATGGCTTTTAAGCTT
This sequence comes from uncultured Rheinheimera sp., assembly GCA_966244125.1. Classification (GTDB taxonomy): domain Bacteria; phylum Pseudomonadota; class Gammaproteobacteria; order Enterobacterales; family Alteromonadaceae; genus Pararheinheimera. The sequence goes on along the minus strand of CBIMJC010000093.1, from coordinate 7,110 downwards.
TGTTGTTGCTCAGGATTATCTGAGGTTTTTTGCAGCAGCTCTCTTAAATCTTTTTCAGCTTCAGCTTTGCCCTGATGGTAGGGCTCCAGTGAGGCTTCATCACCGGTAATCACAAAACCACGCTGGCCTGTTTCTATATTGACCAAAGCTTCCGATAATCTGTTGGCAGTGCGAATGACTTCAAAGGTATGAATATTCAGCGCAACAGCCTGCTGCATTTTATTCAGTTGATTGAGAGTGATAACAGTCGACAAGGCGACCAGCGCCACTATTGCTGCAAAAGCAAAAATGAGTTTTTTAACCAGAGTCATGATTTACCTCGGTGGGATTAGCGGATGGATACTGAGCAAAGGCCCGGTGCCGTAAAGGTGTTGATACAGTTGTACGTGGTACAGGCAAACTGGATCAGTATCTTGTGAATAAAGCTGGGGGAATGCTTTTGGCGAATTCAGGAAAATAAGCCGGGAAAATTTGAGTGCCTGGTTTTTTATGAATAATTTACTGATTGAGTTTTAATGCTTTAACGAAAATAAAAGCGGAAAACCCATAAGAAACAGCAAAAATCTTTTGTTCAGGCGAAAATGCCAGAGCGACTCCGGGCTTCGGCAACAGGCTGTTTTAACTGCTTCAGACTGGCTGCAGTTATTTGTCAGGCCTCGTTCGCCTGAGGTTTATGGCAATGGCTCCATCAGCCCAATTCGGTTGCCTTCGCTGTCTTCAATTTCAGCAACATAAGAGTAGCCGCCAGCCTTGGTTTTAGGGAAAAGCACTTTTGCTCCAGCTAATTGGGCCTGATGCAGAGTGTTGTCGATGTTTTCGGCATGTAAATAGATCAGGGTTCCACTGAGGGATGGTTGGTAGATCTCACCCTTCGCTAATGCACCGCTGATACCTGTGCCATCGAGCTCAAAAGGCATAAACGCCATCTGATTGCCATGGATCTGTTCGAATTGAAAATCAAAACCGAAGACTTGCTGGTAAAACGCAACGGCCCGCTTCATGTCGGTGACAGGGATCTCAAAATACATCGCAGGGTTAGCTTTACGTACCATCTCTTTCCTCTGATAAATTGAACAAGCGGATACCAACATTGCCACAGAAGCAATAATTGCCAGTATTGCTTTGCCTTTGGTTTTTGTAGTGAAGGGCATCTGTAATAAGTTCCTGATAAGCAGAGTTTTAGTGTCAAGTATACAAGTATGGGAGTGTGATTAGACCTGACACCTGAGTTTGAAAGCCGCACAGCGGGTTGAGGTCGCAGCCAGCGTTTTTTGCTGGCAATACTATTTGTGTTATGCGCCTTGCTCCTCATCTCACTTGATACCATAATTAGGTATTTTTGGTACCCAGAGAACTGAACATGGCTAAGAACACAAGCATCACTCTTGGAGAACACTTTGAGGGCTTTATTGCAAGCCAGATCCAAAGTGGGCGTTACGGCTCAGCGAGCGAAGTCATTCGTTCAGCGCTACGCTTACTCGAAAACCAAGAAACCAAACTTAATTCACTTCGTCAACTACTTGTCGAAGGTGAACAAAGCGGTGACGCTGATTATGACCTCGATAGCTTTATCAATGAACTTGATAGTAAAAACTCTCGGTGAAGCCATTTAATCTTACTGTTGCTGCTAAAGCCGATTTACGGGATATCGCATTATTTACCCAGCGGCGTTGGGGAAAAGAGCAACGAAATATCTATTTAAAACAATTTGATGATTCATTTTGGCTTTTAGCTGAAAACCCCGACATCGGCAAAACATGCGATGAAATCAGAGAAGGATATCGAAAATTTCCTCAAGGTAGCCACGTCATCTTTTATCAACAGACAGGCAGTCAACATATCAAAGTCATCCGTATTCTTCATAAGAGTATGGATGTGAACCCGACACTTGGCGTATAACGCCCCGCGCATGCGCGCGAACTTGTGAGCGTCGCTGGGGCCGCAGGCCACGAATGACGCGGATTGTTAGCTGTGTCCAAGCATGAATGCACGAAGCTGTCGCTCCTCTCGCATGACAAAGAGGACCAAAACCCGCTGCTCATCCTCACGATAAAAAATGCGACAAGGTGGAACCACTACCTCCCTGTATACCGAATCTGGGAGCTCAGGAGGAATCCGCCCGGATTTGGGGAAATTCTCCAAACGTTCTGTCTTATCGAAAACTGCCTTCACGAGATCGCTTGCGGCAGCAGGATTGTCCAAAGCAATATACTCCGCAATGGCATCCAGTTCCTGGAGTGCTGGCTCTGTCCATATTACTTCAGCCATTTACTCATTTTCTCTTTGGCCTCATTTTGGCTATACGTTCTTCCCTCAAGTACAGCACGCTCTCCCCGGGCAAGCCCCTCAAGCAGCTCAAGCCGACGCTGCATGAATTCATAATCCTGCACATCAACAAGGTATGCGGATGGCTGGCCATGCTCCGTAATCAGTACGGGTTCTTTCGACAAGTGCAGATCTGCCAGAATCTTTGTCGCCTGACGCTTGAGGTTCGTAACTAGTTCAACTTTCATGGGTTCCCCCTGATTTACACTTCAAGTGATACTATAGTGTCACTTTGTAGGGAAGGCAATCCCGGCCAGCACCTGAACCAGGCCACACCAAGAAGCGGCGTCAGCTTCAATGAATGGTTAGGCATTGCCTGCTGGGAATATACGCTCAAACTCTTGAAAGACGAGGGTCGCGGCTGCGCGCGGCCTATCCTTATTTGTTAGGACGTATGCCGCATATAGAACTGGTGGACGTCCTCGCCATGACACAGGGCATCAACATTACGTTGTAGATCTTCGGGGCTAATATCGAAACCAGATGCTCTGGCCCCCGACCAGTTTACGCCTACAAGCAATTCATCATTTTTTAAGCCTGGAACCCAGCGCTCGCAAAAGACTAGCCATGGAATAGAGACAGGCATGAAGCCGCTATATGCAGGTACATTACGAATTACAGAAAGCGCACGCGATTCAGATGACCAAAATGGCATGGCGCGCCTTACGTCGCTGGCTATCGGAGCTGGAAAGCCATCAGCATCTTTAATTCCCCAGACAAGTTTGGACTCTGCGATTTCGCGATAAAAATTGGAGGCATGCGCCGCGCTGATACTCATATGGCACCTAACGCCCGCCACAAACGCGAGCAACTTGTTGCGAGTCGAGCGCCCAAAGGGCGCGTTTTTGATGGCGATTGTTATATGCACGTATTACTAATTAATGCATTTTGCTTTTTAATTTCACTAGCATTTTTGTCTGTTTCTGCAATTGCTAAGTCAATTTTAGCTTTTGTACATTTATCTGATAGCTCTTTGCTAACTAAGTAACTCTGATCCTTTTGATACTGAGCCATACCTTCTACACCGTTATATTGATCTCTATCTACGGGTTTTCTATCTTTTTGATAAGGTGGTGGTTGAGTTGCACCACAAGCCGATACCAAAACTATCAGCGAAACTGGAATTAATTTATTGAACAATGCTTGTACTCCTTGTGCATGTAACGCTTTGCTAATTGGCTGCCGCAGCGCAGGCAGTCCAGTGGAGGCTACGCTTTTTGTGGCCGGAACGAAATTAAGCAACTTGTTATAAGTCATTTGTATCTACCGCTTGACCACAGTGAATACAAACCACGCGACCACTAAACCACTTGAACACGACAGCCCCCCAATCACCACTAGAATCTGGATGTGGCTCTTTAAATCCTTGAATGGTTAAGCACTTATTACAGTGTGGGCAGCGTACCCAAAAGGCAGTAACAAAATGAATCAGACCGAATACAACGGTGAGCCCTATTGTAAGTAAAACGGTATAGTCGTAGGTGCTGTCATCTGTGATTAATGCATAAGCCAACCAAATGAAAAAACACAGCAAGCCGAACCAAGAAATAAACACGCTGCCCGCATTAATTTTCCCGATGAGCACTTTATTCAACTTGCAGCTCCCATGGCTTATAGCGCCCGCCTAAACGGCGAGCGACTTGTTACGAGTCCAGCGGCCGCAGGCCGCGTTGTTTAAGGCGCTTGTTAACATATTAATCTGCACTAGAAAATGCTGAACGATATTTAACAAAGCCACGCTTGACCGACCCTTTGAAACCCTGCTTTTCAAAAAATACGTGCGAATCTAACCGCTGTGATGAACTAAGAAGCATGATCTTAGAGCAGTTTGTACTGACGCAAAAAGTTTCTATCGCCTTGAATAGGGCTGTACCAACACCCAACCCGCGAGCAGCAATATCAACAATAACATTCTCTACAACAGCAAACGGCTGATTACTAAACATAACATCAGGACACAATGAAACTAGCGCGCTCCCGACAACATTAGCTTGGTAGTCACAAACCAATAACTTTGAGCGCGAATCGTTGTAAAGAGCCTGTATTTGTTCTGGCTCCACATTTACCGCAGGGTTATTAACCAACTGGTTATACAATTCAGACAATCTTAAAGCATCTTCAGGCTTTGCTTCACGAACTCTCAAATGAACACCTACTATCCTGAAATGTTAACGCAAAGCACACTAGCGATAAGCCGCCTAGCAGGTTGGCTTCCCAGCGACCAATGAGAGCGAGTGATGCACCTTGTTAGGCATTTTTCGCAAGTAACCTGTTTTGCCAAAAGTTATTGAACCTATAGCTTACAGAGAAAACACTTGAAGATATAACCACCAAATCCATCACTAAGACTATTCCGCCTGCGTACAGCAATGCCTCAGACGTTAAATTATCGCTAATGCCATATAGGTTTAAAGCTCTTATCGCAGCCATCCACAAAAAGCTATAGATAAACAAACGAAGCTTTTCGTTATTACTGAATTGTCGTTTAAATGTTTCTGAAAAATGCCAGCATAAAACAAAGAGTGAAAGATTTGCCGCAATAATGATTCCTGCGACCCCTAACTCTATTTCCGGTGCGATAGCTAAAAGTGAAAATGACAGTGAAAGCCAGACTATTGGTACTAATATCGAATAAATGAATATCTTCGGTGACTTACTGTCCATGTATAAAACTCCTGAATGCCTTAACATTTTGCATATTGTGCTGGCACATTAATCCCTTTTGGCTGCCTGTTATTTACCAGCCCTGTCACCTAAGCCTCTAAATTAGATTGTTTTTCCTTCTTCAGCAACAACTAACTCTGCCATCCAAAGGTGAGCGAATTTTCAGTTACGCAACAAGAGTGTCGGCCCACCCAGCAAAAAAACAGCTAAAGCAGACGCTTTAGCTGAACCAGAGGCAGGCAACCTCTACAGGGTGGGTAGAACTGGTGATGGAAGAATTTATTGAGCTAAAAACTGCCGGATTTGTGCTGCTTTGCTTTGAATATTTAACAATCCATCCAAATGACCTGCCTGACCAGAAATTTCGTCATACAAGGCGTCCGGCATTTGCGCTTTGCTGTGTTTGGCCATAGCTGGTGTCAGTAATAAATCTCCCGAGGCTGGTAACCACAAGGTCTTAGCTGTTACGGCTTTGAGCTTTTGTTGCCAGTGATCGCCCATACCAGCGCGCCATAACTGTGAGGCCCGTACCAGATAAAGCAACGAATTAGCGTCCATCAGCGCCGAGCGTTGTTGAGCTGCGCTTATCAGCTGGTTCCAGGCTGGTAGTTCGGCCTGAATATCCTGATGAATGGCTGTATCCAAAGCAGGAGCTGGGTAACTTTGATTAAATAAATCCGGGTGCAACGCATCCTGAATCACATAAGCCAAAGCCCGGGTTAAACCTGCAGGCTGCTGAGTTAACGGATAAGCGCCTTTATTCCAGTCCGGGTCCTGTTTGATTGGCTGAGCCCAACGCTCTAAACGCACTGCACTAAAACTGTCGATATAAGCCGTGCCTATCACGGGCATTAAGCGCTGCACTTTATCCGGATAACTGACAGCCCACTCAATGGCCTGAAAGGAGCCCATTGAAGGGCCTATCACAGCATAAAGTTTTTTGATGCCAAGTTTATCCAGCAGGGCTTTTTGCACTTCGACAAAATCACGAATGGTAACGACGGGAAAAGTTAAACCATAAGGCTTACCTGTATCCGGATTGATACTGGCGGGCCCTGTGGTGATCACATCAGGCGAAAAGGCATTCAGGTTGGCCAGACTGTCGACACTGACTACATAAAATGTGTTGGTATCTATGGCTTTTCCCGGGCCTATGATGCTGTCCCAGTAACCTGGCGTTGCATCTGTAGTGCGGTATTTACCTGCGGCATGCGAAGTGCCGGAAAAATAATGGGTGATTAAGATCACATTGGATTTGTCGGCATTGAGCTTGCCATAGGCTTCCCAGCCGACTTTGACCTGCTTTAACACCACACCACTTTGAGTAGTAAAATGCGCCAGTTCCAGTTGCTGCTTTTGTACTAAAGGCAGTTCTGTTGCATAAAGTAAGCTGCTGAACAGCAGCATAAAACCAAGCCATATCTTCTTCATAACACCCTTTGACCTAAAGCCATTGAAACAGAAAAATGGCCAGGGCTGTGCCCAGCGCCGGCACCACCACTGTCACCGCAGCCACAGGCCAGTAGGCATTTTGATGGCTTTCACCACAGATAGCACGAATAGTAGTGACCACATAACCATTGTGCGGCAATGAGTCCAATGCGCCGGACGAAATAGCCACCACACGGTGTAGCTGTTCGGCGTCCACCCCACGTTCTAAATAAACAGGGGCTATTTCTGGCAACGCTATCGCCTGACCACCTGAGGCTGAACCTGTTAAGCCTGCAATGACGCTAACTGCCACAGCAGCACCTATCAGCTCGGAACCCGGCAAATGTGTCATGGTCTCAACCACAGCAGCAAAAGCAGGGGTTAACTTAGCCACAGAGCCAAAACCTACCACAGCTGCTGTGTTGCCTATAGCTATTAAGGCCCCGGTGGCACCTTGATCCAGCGTCTGGCTCAAAGAGCTTAAGAACTTACGATTTAACAGATACAAAGTGCTGACACCACCTGTCAGCGCCACTATTAAGGCGGCCTGTTGCATGGAGTCATGTAATAAATACGACAACAACAGTACCACCAGCAAAGGCAAGACGCCCATTAGCGGATGAGGCAAAGTTTTGTCGCCTACAACAGGATCCGCTTCACGGCCTTCAAAAACTTCGCCTTTGGCCATTG
>CBIMJC010000092.1:0-13142 GCA_966244125.1 uncultured Rheinheimera sp. | reverse complement strand
GGAGGATACAAAACAAAGCAGAACAAAGGTCAACAGACCTTTGTTCTGCACTTAAAAACTAATTGGCTGCACGGGCTTCAAGCACCGCAGCACCAGGCGCTTTGTTTTTCATAAAACGCCCATACACCAGTTCAAACAGTGGAGTGGCCATCAAAGTAGTAACTATCGCCATAACCACCATAATGGAGAATAAGGCTGGTTCTATCACACCAAACTTCAGCGCTATGTTGATAATAATCAGCTCCATCAGGCCGCGGGCATTCATTAAAGCGCCTACCGCCATAGCGGTTCTGTTATCACTGCCGGTCAGGCGGGCCGCGGCCCAGCAGGCAATACCTTTGGCAAAAACTGAAGCGGCCAGGATCACCAGAGCCACCGACATCACCTCCCAGTCGGCCAAAATAGTCAGCTGGGTTTTTAATCCTGAATACGTAAAGAACATCGGCAACAACACAAAAATAGTGATTTTTTCCAGGCGCTTACGTAAATGTTCCACTATGGCGCCGCGCGGCATAGCTATGCCTAAAATAAAGCCACCGAACACTGCATGCAGGCCAACCCACTCCATCGAATAAGCAGACAAAGCAAACAGCAGCAACAGGAAAGCAAACTGACCCCAGCTCATTTCTCCTTTGGCTTCAATCCGATCGGCCAAAGGCTGCAACCAGCCCGTGACTTTGGTAAACATTAAAGTCGCGTAAGCCACACCACCTACTACAGCTTTCACCGCCAGCAATGCTCCACCACCAAAACTGGCCAGCACCACAGCCATTACAGTCCAGGCAGCAGCATCATCAATAGCACCTGCAGCCAAAGCCAAAGCTCCTAACGAAGTACCGGACAAACCCCGTTCATAAATAATACGGGCCAGCATAGGAAAGGCGGTAATAGCTATGGCCGCGCCTAAAAACAAGGCGGCATTGCCATAGGAAATATTAGCCGCAAATAAACCCGGTATATCCAGCAACCATAAGCACAACAAGGCCGCTACGGTAAATGGCACCAGCATACCGGCCAAAGACACAGCAATAGCGCTGCGGGCCTGTTGCTTAAACAGACTGGTATTAAATTCCAGTCCAACTAAAAACATATACAAACCTACACCCAGCTGAGCACCAAAATACAACACAGGCATAGTGTCGGCAGGGAAGATTTGTTGTTGAATATCAGGCCAGAACAGGCCAAATAACGAAGGTCCTAACACCACACCGGCGATCATCTCGCCCACCACTTTCGGCTGACCAATAAAACGTGCCAGATAACCAAAAAGCTGCGCTGCGGCCAGAATAACGGCCAGTTGCAGCAAAAAGGTGCCCACAAATTGCAATGAGTCCATAAGTTGCTCTTTTGTTTTTACTACTGTTGATTTGATGTTTTGTAGTGGGAAGGTTGTGTTTTTTTGCGTTGCTGCCGGTTTATACCGATCTCTGAAATCGAGACTACAGAGCGGCTGTAACCGGCGCAAGCGAATTTCTGAGCGAAACAGTTAAAGCTTTGATTGCCGGACGTTTTTACTTCGTCAAATACCACCAGATAAACAGCAGCGCAAAGCCAAATAAGTAGATCAACCCCAGCCAGGATAACAAGCGGATCCAGGGCTGCATCAGGTGTTTTTGCTGGCCCCGCATCAGGCGGTAATTTAACCAGGCAAACACAGGGGTAGTGACAAAAGCCAGACTCATCGCAAAGGTCAGCATAGGGCCAAGTGCAGATTTAAAAAATAAAATCACCGCCATACCAGAAGCAGCCTGCGCCAGCAGCCAAAGGTTGTAGCTATGTTTTCGTTCAGTGTTTTGCCAGCCTAACAGCTGAAAAGACTCATTAATGGTGCGGGCATAACCGTCCAGCACGGTCAGGGTAGTGCCGAACATACAAAGAAAAGCCACTAAAGCCACCAACAGCTTTGACCAGTCGCCTATAGTGCTGGCGTACATAGCTACAAACTGGTTGGTATAAGCAGCACCAGCTAATTCTACTTTCTGATCCGAACCATATTGCACCAAAGCCCCCAAAGCCAGAAAGACCAAAGCCAGCACTGTGGTACTCCAGTAGCCTAAGTTAAAGTCAAACAAACCATCTTGTTTATTGACTGGCCCTTGCTGCTGTTTGGCTTTCAGCCACAGGGAGTTAATAGCGGAAATTTCAATAGGAGCCGGCATCCAGCCCATCAGCGCCACTAAAAAACCTAAATACATCAACTGCCAGGGTGAAGGGCCAACAAAATCCGCTGCTGCTGTAGGGCCTTTGTTAAAAGCGATAATAGCGGCTGCTACAGTGGTGATAGTCAGCAGCACCATAATCCATTTGGACACATCATCGAGCAGTTTGTATTGGCCCGCCAATAAAATCAGCAGACACACAGCCAGCAGGATCAGACAAAGCACAGTCAGGGATAACTGCACCGGCATAAAAAATTGCAGCAAACTGGCGGTCAGCAGCAACACACCTGCTGTATTAACCACTGCCGCTATTAAATTCAGCCAGACAAAACTTAATAAATAACCCCTGCCTTGTTTTTGATAGCCCTCCAGTAAAGTTTCACCACTTTGCAGGCTGTACTCCACCCCAAAACGGAAAAAGGGGTACTTCAGCACATTGACCAGCAGGATCAGCACGGCCAGTTGCCAGCCAAACAAAGCCCCGGCCTGAGTCGAAGCCACTATATGAGAGCCACCAATAGCAGCCGTAGCCAATAAAATGCCCGGCCCTAAAGCTTTGAGCCTGCTGTGCCAGTTTGACGAATATCCCTGTTGCATAAGTTTTTGTTTTTATGTTTAAAAAGCCGTGGCCCAGCTTAGCCAAAGCCACAGCGGAACACCATCAGGCCAGTGCAAAAACTTCAGAGGTCGGTCCTTCGGCTTGCCGCTTGGCCTGTGCTCTGGCATGCTGCGCGCATTTCCCCTTCGTACTTGAAGCTGCAGCTTTGTTACCTGCGCGCCCTCGCCCCAGTCACATAGGTAAACTATGCTCCCGGGGACTCGCGCACTTGTCGCCTCACTGCAACTCCAATTACTTTGGGTAAAAACCTAAATGAGGGCAGAGGAGATCACCATGAGCGAAGAACATTTAGAAACGCAGGAACTCTTGTTTGAAGTGCTGGAAAACCAGCTGGCCGACAATAATCCGAAACAAGTGAAAGAAACCCTGATGCGTTTATGCATGACAGGCCATAGCAGAGAAGATGCTTTGGAACTGATGGCCTGTGCTTTAGCGCCTGAGATGGAAGCCGTGATAGAGCGTAACGAAAGCTTTAATTTGCCGCGTTATATCGAACATCTGGCCTTATTGCCGGACATGCCCTGGGTGACGGAATAGTCTGACAGGCATCTATCTGATGTTGGACGGGCGGGGATAAACCCGCGCCCCTACGACCCCATCCACAGAATAAAATCCGTGCAGCAAGGCGACAAAGGAGTTAATCCCCATGAGCATAGTTAACCTATGTGACCGGGGTGAGCGAAAGCAGTCAACGCCGCTGCGGCACCAATGACGACGGATTTTTCAGAAATAGATAATCATCTCGGCGGCTTCACATCTACAATCAAAACCACAACGTACACATTCATAACCGTTATGGCTGTCTTGCCGCCATTTATCCGGATGAATTTTAACCAGTTGCCCGCCTTGTTTGGTGAAGTACTTTACCGCCGCGTTGCCCGGGCTTTGCCGCCACAAATGTGCCACTCCGGCTTTGGCACCTTGTTGTTTTAACGCTGCCATAGAGCGGCTCATCAGTTCACCGCCTATACCACGTCCCTGCCAGAGTGGCGCTATGGTATTGCACTTAAAGTAGCTGGTTTCAGCCACAGCAGTTTGCCAGAGTTCTGTACTGCACCATTGATCCGGTTGCCATTGCCCGGCGGCCCAACATAAACGAAAGCCGACCAGTTGCTGGTCGGCGTAAGCGACAAAACTGGCATCTATGCCTTGTTTAATACTTAACTGATGGTAATAAGCCAGAGACTGAGCATCCAGATAACCCTCACCATGCACCTGATTGGCTAATTGCAGCAGGGCAGCATAATCCTGCAACTGCAACTGGCGGTACTGAATAGCGCTGGAAAACATAAAACACTCTTGGTTTTTTCTGTGGTTCTTGCCATGATCGCCAAAATTCTCATCCAATACAACAAAAAGGAAAAACGGATGTACGACCCGCTGTTAGACCCTCACCCAGGCCAGGGCCAGCCTTTGCCAAACAGCTATTGGGCGGACCATTCAGGCACTGCTCCTCTGGACGATGGCCAGTTGCAACAGGATCTGACAGTGGATGTCGCCATTATTGGCGCTGGTTATACTGGCTTGTCCTGTGCTTATCATCTGGCCACTGAACATGGTGTCAAAGCCGTGGTACTGGAAGCCAATCAGACGGCCTGGGGCTGCAGCGGCCGTAACGCCGGTTTTGTGCTGAAATCCTCTGGCCGCAAACCTTATTCAGTGATGCGTTCGCAGTATGGCGAAGCCGCTATGCACGGCATTTATAACGAATTTTGTGCCGGTCTTGAAACCGTCAAAGCTTTGATCGCCACGGGCATAGAGTGTGACCAGCAGGAAGCAGGTTATCTGCGCATGGCACATAAGCCCTCTATGGTAAAAACCCTGCAGCAACAGGCCAGTTTGTTGCAAAAGGAATTTGGTTATCAGGTGGAATTGTTCAGCCGTGATGAGTTGCATCAAAAATTTGTCGCCGACCAGCATGCCTATGCCGCCTTGCGTTTTTACGATGGTTTTGGTGTCAACCCGCTGAAACTGGCCTGGGGTTATCAGCGACTGGCGCGACAAGCCGGAGCTAAAATTTATAGTGCAAGCCCTGTTACTCAATGGCAACAAGACGGGGAACACCAGCTTTTGATCACACCACAAGGTGTAGTGCGGGCCAAAAAAGTGGTGATTGCCAGCAATGGCTATACCCCTAAGCTGCTGCACAGCGGTGTGCAAGAGCGCACTTTGCCTGTGTTATCACAAATTATTGTCACCGAACCTTTGTCTGACGCTCAGTTAGCCGCCTGCAACTTCTTAACCTCGCAGGTGATTATGGATACCAGAGCACTGAAGTACTATTACCGTAAATTACCGGACAACAGAATTTTGTTTGGCGGCCGTGGCGCTATTACAGGCAAAGGGGCTGAAGATCCTTATTTTGCCAGGCGTTTGCTGGACGTGCTGAAACTCAGCTTTCCGGCGCTGCAGCACTTGCGTTATGACTACAGCTGGTCAGGCTGGATTTGTATGACGCTGGACGATATTCCGCATCTGGCGCAGGCCGATGACAAAGGCCATGTGCTGTATAGCATGGGTTATTGTGGCAGCGGTCTGACCTTTTCAGTACAGGCCGGTAAAAGACTGGCTGAACGTGTCATGGGCCTGACGTTGCCGGAGATCCCGCTGTATCAGTCGGCTTTGCCTAAATTTCCCTTGCCTGCGCTGCGGCGCTTAGGTCAATGGGGCTATTTTCATTACGGTATGGTGAAAGATCGCTGGTTTTGAACCTCAGCCGGATCAGACTGCAGCATCAAGTGCTTGGGAGAACTTCGCAGACTGAGGTAAACTAGCAGCCATATCCGGATAGAGAAAAGACATCATGAGTTCAAGCAAAGCGTTAAAAAAGAAAATCAGTAAAAGAGCCAAACAAAAGAAAAATATTCAGGTAAAAAACTCCATCCGGTTAAAGCAAAAAGCTCTGGAAGCTCAGGCAGTTACTACAGAAGAAGTTACAACGGACTCTGTTGAAGCTGCTGATTCACCTCAGAAAAATACTTCAGCTGTAACTGAGTAAAAATAGGCTCTTGCTGCACAGCAGCCAGAGCCTTATTAAATTTCCGCTTTAACCGCTCATTTTTAAAAGCAGCACTATATAAACTGGGCAGAAACACTGTAGCTAAATCAAAAGGTTGCATACTATGCCCTGCCATTTTGGCATAAAAATAAAAGATATTCCTGTCCATCACCACCACGTCACAACGTTCGAGTAACAGCATCTGCAGTTGCTGACTTTGATTGGCCACTTCCTGATAATTCAGGATCTGACTGGTCAGTTGCTTATAGTCTGGTCCCAATAAAGACCGGGCATTATGAAAAGCCACAACACTGTAGGGTTTTAACTGATCCATATGAGTCAGTGTGATACTTTTAGAGCTTAAGGTCGCAGCCACATTCTGATAGCGGATATAAGGTTCTGAGTAATAAAGTGGCAGCTCTGGGTCAGGTTTTTGCAGGGTGGCCATATCAGCCTTGCCTTCGAGCATTAAATCTTTGATTCTGGCATTAGGTACGTGCAAAAACACCGCATCGTAGCCCATGTTTTTTATCAGCAGTTTTAACAAATCCAGTTCATAGCCAGTACTGTCGTCCAAAATGATATAAGGTGGCTTATCCAGGCCGACCAACACTGTAAGTTCTGCTTTGGCCTGAACTGCGGTGCTGAGAAAAAAACATAACCAACAAAACCATTTCATTGATAGCCCTCTGTCACGCCATTTTACGGCTTGCTGCATGGTGGTCAGATTTGAGTATAGGCACTCTATGGAGAAAACACAGATGCAACAACAGTATCAGGTGCAACATCAGGTTGAGAAACAACAATTTATCATCGACCTTGGTACAGAACAGGCCTTGCTGCAATACAACCTTAACCCCGCAGAACAGCATTTGCATTTCTATCACACTTTTGTACCAGTCAGTGCCAGAGGCAAAGGAGTGGCCAGTCAACTGGTAACAGCAGCACTAAGCTGGGCAAAGGCACAGAATTACAGCATCAGCAATAGCTGCTCTTATGTACAACTTTTTCTGGACAGAACCAAATAATTTAACTTTTTTATAAAAATCGGCCCAAATAACATTTTTGCACAGTTAGCGTTCAGCTTTATCTCTTAAAATACCGGCAATTTTGTTTCTGGGATAATTTCTTATGTATCGCCACACCCCCTGGATTTTTGCCTCTTTGTTGGTCTGTACCCAAGCACAGGCCCAGTGGTGGATTGAAGCCACAGATCTGTCGCAAAAAGCTGATCTGCAGTTGTTATCTGACTACGGCCTGATCCGTCAGCCAGTAAACACTTATCCGTTATTTTGGGCTGGTATTAAACAGGATCTGGATGCGTTGGACCTGTCACAGTTGAATGATGAACAGGTGCTGGCCGTGCGTCGCTTGCAACAGCAGTGGCAACAGCAACAAAGCCCGTTGGCGGCAAAAGTAACACTGCATGCAGCCACAGATCAGGATGCTTACAAAAGCTTTGGTGAGGAATTTACTGAGAGTGCAGCAGGGCGGGCAGCCTTGTCCTTCCAGTCTGAGCATTTCAGTGGCCGCCTGTCTGGCTCTTATCACTCTACAGATGAGCAGGGCAACAGAAGTCGTCTCGATCACAGCTATATGGCGGCAAAGTTGGGGAACTGGGTACTGACAGCGGGCCGGATTGACCAGTTCTGGGGGCCAAGCTGGGATAGCAGTACCATTATGAGCCACAATGCCAGGCCTTTACCCGGCATCAGCCTGAGCCGCTACAACAGTAATGCAGATTCCTGGCTCAGTTCAGTCACTGGTCCCTGGACTTTTACCAGCCGCTTTGCACAAATGGAAGAACTGCCGCCGGAAGAAGTTGCGCAAGGCGCTATATCCAATGCCCAGGTCTGGTCCAGCAGAGCCAGTATCAGACCCATCAGCCAACTGGAACTGGGCTTTAGCTGGGTGATGATGTGGGGTGGCGATGGTTATGGCAACAGCATGTCAGACTGGTATCACGGCCTGTTCCGCGGCGGTGCTCTGGAAGGGCACGAAAACATGCTGGCAGGCTACGATGCCAGATACAGCGATGTCTGGTTTGACCGTCCTGTTGGCTTTTATATGATGGCCACATCCGAAGACTTTAACAGACAAAAATACAAGCTGACTAAAGTCAGTTATCAGCTGGGTGCTGATATTTATCTGAGCGAAATCAAAAGCCGGCTTTATCTGGAATTTACCGGCAACAACGCTTACTGCAATGACATAGAAAAAAATAACTGTCTGTACGAACACGATAAATTTAAGCAGGGTTACCGCTCTTACCATCAGTCCATAGGTTCTACTTATGACAACGACGCTCTGGTTTTGCAGCTGGGTTTAATCCGTCAACTGGAGGAAGGCGCCAGTTGGCAACATAAATTGGCCTGGATCCGTTTAAATGTGGATGCGACAGACAGACCGTTGCCTGGCGGTAACCCTCTGTCCAGAGGACAATACGAAAGACAATATCAGTGGCAACAGATTTACCAGCATCCAACACAGTATGGTGACCTGCAGTTTGGTACTGATGTCATCTACTCCAGAACTCCGGCAGCAGGCGAACCAGACTGGGACAGCCGGCTATTTTTTAACTGGAGCAGACAATTCTGAGACTAACATTGCTGTTCAGCGCTGATACAGCTTGACGCGCTTAAACTGTGATCAACTTGATTGCCAAAGGCAGTTAAACTTAATAACAGTGAATTGAGGTGCAGCATGAACAAGTCTCTTATTGCAGGTTTAGTTGTAGGTGGTATAGCCGTTACTGCTTTAGGCTCTATGGCTGGCTACAGCTATTTAGACAAAGAACCTGAATTTGCCGAAGTCGTGGCCAGCAAAGCTGTGTATGAAAGCTACAACGTGCCGGTTGAACAGTGTACCGATCAGATAGTTCAGCAGAAAAAAGCTGTACAGGATCAGCATCAGATTGCAGGTACTGTCTTAGGTGCGGTGGTAGGTGGTGTACTGGGTAATCAGGTCGGTGGTGGCTCAGGTAAAAAAATTGCTACTGTCGCCGGTGCTGCAGCTGGTGGTTACGCCGGTAAACAAGTGCAAACCGACATGCAGAACAAGGACGTAGAAAGCACCACCCGTCGCGTCTGTAAAACTGTGCAGAAAAAAGAGCAACGGGTCGTAGGGTATGATGTGACTTACCTGCTGGATGGAAAAGTGCACAAAACCCGTTTAGATCAGGAGCCAGCAGAACGTATACCAGTGAAAGATGGCCAGTTGCTGACAGCCAGCGCTCATTAAGCTGAATTCGGCTTCACCGCAGAAAATGCCCCTGAATGGGGCATTTTTGTTGCGTCACCACTTCAGAAACACCCTGTTATATTTGTTTGTTTTCCTTGCGACTAAGCCAAAGCAGACCTATGGTGCTAACAGAGCATGTGCTATCACACTGGTTTTTTATCTGATGTCTGCGGTACGCTTTAAAAGTTCGGCAGTCGTTTTGGTGCTGAGCCTCTGGCTGGTAAGTTCGCCTGCAAAGGCAGGACCTGTGCTGTCTGACGCACAGATCTCACATCTGAAGCAAAAAGGTAAAGTTACCTATTGCATAGATCCGGACTGGTTGCCGTTTGAAGCTCTGTCTGAGCAAGGCAAACATACCGGAATTTCAGCTGAGTATATTCGTCTGCTGCAACGCATGTTGCCTGTGCCTTTGGAGTTATACCCTACTGCAGACTGGCCAGCGTCCTTGCAAGCAGCGAAAGACAGGCACTGTGATTTATTAACACTCGCTATGCCTACTCCCTCTCGTCTTGAATATCTGGTGTTTACCAAAGCTTACCTCGAAGTGCCTAACGTGGTCGTCACAACCAAAGACAAGGCCTTTATCCGCTCAGTGGCTGATATCCCGCTGTCTTCCCCGGTCGGGATAAGAGCAGGTTTTGGCACCCTTGAGTTGTATCAGCAACGCTACCCCCAACTGAGACTGGTGCCCTTTCATGACTACGAACAAGGTCTGCTGCAGGTCCAGTCAGGCCATCTGTATGGCATGCTCGGCAATATGGGCAGTATCAGCTATAGCCTGCAAAAAAACTCCATGACCAATCTGAAAATTGCCGGGCGTTTGCTTGAAGATACTCTGCTCAGTCTGGCCTGCCGTAATGATGATCCTGAACTGCTGGCCATATTTGATCTGCTGTTGCAGCAGATCAGTCCGGAGCAAAAACAACAAATCAACAATCAATGGCTGGCTATTCGTTATGATCAGGGTTTTGACTATGTCTTGTTCTGGCAAATGTTAATGGCTTTTGTCTTGCTGATTTCAGTGGTCAGCATCAGTTATCTGAAGCTAAAAAAACTAAATCAGGCTTTAACTGAAGCCAATATCCGGCTGGAACAATTGAGTCAGCACGACCCTTTGACTGGCCTTTACAACAGGCAATATTTTGAACCTCGTGTGCAGCAGGCTCTGGCTTTATGTCAGCGCCAGCAACTGCCATTAACACTGGCGATGATGGATTTGGATCACTTTAAAGATATTAACGACACTCTTGGCCACAACTTTGGTGATCAGTGTTTACAAGACTTTGCCGCGCTGTGTCGCAGTCAGTTTCAGCGCAAAGATGATTTATTGGTTCGTTATGGCGGTGAAGAATTTATTCTGGTCAGCGTCGGCAGTGATGCCGAAACGATGCGGCTATTGTTAGAAGATTTTTTGCAGCGTCTTGAAGCTCATCAGGTTCGACTGAACCAGCAGGAAGGTCACTGCACTGTCAGTATTGGCTGGTACTGCGACATTCCACCTGTCTCCATGGATAGTAAAAGCCTGGTTGAACTCGCCGATCAGGCGCTGTACAAAGCCAAAGACGCAGGCCGCAACTGTGCAGTCCGGTCAGTTGCGTCAATTAGCCCAGATTATTAATCCACTCACTCATCACCACATGAGTGCGGATTTTAACCACGTCCAGCTCGGCATCCAGTAACTCACGGATTTCATGCAAGCGCTGCATAGACTCGGTTTTGACATAGACTAATAGGTCCATTTCTCCGCTGATACCATGACAGGTCATGACTTCAGGAATAGCCCTGAATACATGCATCACGTCAGCGCAACGGCCACAACGATGCTGAATTTCAAAGTAGGCCGACACCGCACTTTTTTGTGATTCGGACAGCAGCACCTGATAACCACGGATCACGCCGTTTTGCTCCAGACGTTTAATACGATCCGACACAGCACTGCGTGACAAACTGACTTTTTCAGCCAGAGTCGACACACTTTGCCGCGCATCTTTTTTCAGTTCGGCCAGAATATGTTGATCAAATTTATCCATCTATATACCCAAGTGACCTCAAGAGGTGAGTTTCAGAGCCAGTGAATTCTACATCCTGAAGTTTCCCGGGTATACGCACTCCGGCATTTTGCCGTTGTTTTAACGGATTCGCCTGCATTTTCACGGCACAAAACCACAGTTTGTCGCTTTGGCTTTGATTAGAATATCAGCAGCGCAAATTGAAGAGAAAAACTATGTCACACAAAGGAATTGGCCGCTGGCAAGGCGCAGCATTAATGGCCACCACTTTATTGGGCACCGGCGTCTTTATTCTGCCACAGATGACAGTGGCTGCAGCCGGCCCATGGGCTTTACTGGCCTGGCTGTTACTGACCCTTGCCGTATTACCTCTGGCTTTTACTTTTGGGTTGCTGGCCAGCCGCTTCCCTCATGCTACAGGACCAGCTCATTTTGCTGCTTTAGCTTTTGGTGAACTGGCTGGGCGAATTCTTGGTCTGATGTTTTTACTGGTGGTGCCGCTTGGTGCTTCCGCCGCGCTGATGATTACCTTTGAATTTATCGCCCCTTTATTACCGGATGCAGCTCTATGGCGCTTACCAGTTGAGCTTGGTTTGCTGGGCTTATTGTGGCTGCTGAACTACAGGGGGTTACAGCTGTCGGCCCGCTTACAGTTTGCTTTAACGCTGCTGATTATTGCCGTTGTCTTGCTGTTATTACTGGCCTTTGGTTGGCTGCAACCTCAACAGCTACAGCAGCCTTCTTTGCCTGCCTTTAGTGGCAGTGCTTTAGCTGCCGCTTGTGCTATCGCCTTCTGGAGCTTTTTAGGTGTCGAAGCCATGACCCATCTGGCAAATGATTTCAGAGATGCCAGCAAGGATTTATTGCCAGCCCTTATTCGTGGTTGTCTGGTGGTTGGCGCTATTTATATCGCCTGCAGCTATTTGGTTTTGGTAATGGGAGCCGGGCATCCGCTGGCGATGATTGGGGTTTTTAATCAGTTGCTCGGCGGTTATGGTGAACTGGTGCTTGGGATTTTAGGCTTTTGCAGTGGCATAGCCACAGTGAATGTTTATACCGCCAGTGTCGCACGATCCCTTGCCAGCTTTAGTGAACAAGGCATTACTCCGGCTTTTTTCCAGCAAAAAAGCCGCCACCAGATCCCAGAGCGGGCACTGACAGCTATCATAGCCGCTATGGCTGTGGTGTTAGTTCTGACCTGGTTCAGCGGTCAGCAACTGGAAGATTTAATCAGTTGGGTCAATGGCGTTTTTGTGGTGATTTATCTGGTGAGTATGGCAGCGGCTTATCAACTGCTGCCTGGTCGCTATAAAGCCATAAGCCTGCTCAGTTTAGCTTTGTGCCTGCTGCTGGCAGTGGCTATAGCAGAACATATGTTGTACGCCCTGCTGTTGATCCTGCTGATCTGGCCACTTTTGTATCTGCAGCAGAAAAAACAACGGCTTAGCGCACCACTTTAAGTGAGCCGTCCTTGATCTGCCGGGTGACAGTGTAAGGCAAAGCCAGAGTATCAGTGACAGCACAAAGCATGGTATCTATGGCCCAAACCGGCACGTCCGCCGCAGTGGTATAGCTGGTTTTATTGGGCTCGCCATACATTAGACAAAAATTATGCGCGACTCCGCTATAGACCCGCGGAATAGACTGGCAATAACTTTTCTTGTTGTTGTAGCTGATGGTCACTTTCCCTTGCTCAGGAGCAAGCGTTCTGACAGTGCCACAGCCTACTAACAGCAATGTCAGCGTGAACAGACTAAGAATGTGGATCTGTGGTCGCATTTAGTTTCCTTCCGTGATTGAAGCTGAATTAGCCTGCCCTACAGCACCGGCATAAAAGATCAGCAATTGCACCGGCTCAGTGCCGATATTTTTGCCGCTATGGGCGGTATTGACGACTTCAGCTAAAGCGTCACCTGCCTTAACCACATTCTTTTTACCATTTTTTAACCTTATTTCCAACTGTCCCTGCAACACCACACCAAAAGAAGGCACTGGAACGATACCCAAGTGACCTCAAGATGCGAGTTTCAGAGCCGCTGGGCGCTTGCAATGCAAGGCAGCCTGGCGAAGCAATGTCGACTACCTTGTGAGACAGGCTAACACCGCAGTGCAATCGC
>CBIMJC010000091.1:0-13232 GCA_966244125.1 uncultured Rheinheimera sp. | reverse complement strand
ATCCGCTTCTGAAAGGCAAGCTGGAGCTGGTGTCTGTTCATACCAATATTTTATTTACCGATATAGCTGTAGAAGTAGCCGAACCTTTGCTGGCACATTTGTCGTCGCAGGGCATTAAATTAACCAGCAGTAATTACAACAAAGCGGATCAACACTTCAAACGAGTGCGCTGGGTTACGCATCTGGATATCAGTGCAGCAGATATTCAACAGGCACTTGTGGCGGTGCAACACTTTAGCGGCTAAGACTAAGCCGCTGATTTCTGAGATGGCCTGCTCTGTTTTTCTGTGCCGAAGCTGTTAAGGTAAAACAAAATAATAGAAAACAGCAATTCCGGGGCCATCTATGAAACTCACTTTAGTCGCTTGCCTGACAGCTGCTCTTTTTGCCAGCAGTTATGCGGATGCAGCTTATTACCGCTCTCCTTCGTTACAACAAAACCAACTGGTGTTTACTGCCGAAGGGGATTTATGGCTTAGCGCTGTCAATGGCGCTGAGGCTAAACGCCTGACCACTCATGCTGCTGAAGAATCTCAGGCGCTTTTTACCCCAGATGGCAAAGCTGTGGTTTATGTTGCGGCTTATGATGATACCCCGGATATTTATTATTTAGCTTTAGCCGGTGGTGCACCCAAACGTCTGACAGCGCTGAATGCTAAAGTGAAATTACAGGGCTGGAGTCTGGACGGCAAATTGCTGTACAGCACAGATGCGATGACAGGACCTGTCAATAGCTGGGTACTGAAATTGCTCGATTTGGAAACGCAGCAGACTGAAACCTTGCCTTTACTGGATGCAGTCGAAGCTGTGCTGGATGAGCAAAATGGTTATCTCTACTTTATCCGTTATGGCCTGCAGTTAACAGGTGATAACGCCCGTCAGTACCAGGGCGGCGCCAAAGGTCAGCTCTGGCGCTGGAAATTAGGCTCACAACTTGAAGCTGAACGCTTATTAGCTGAACATCAGGGATCTATACGTCACCCTATGATCTGGCAAGGTCAACTGGTGCTGGTCAGTGACGTTGGCGGCAATGCCAATTTATGGTCTTACGATCCTGTCTCCAGCCAATTAAAAGAGCTGACGACCCATCAGGATTTTGCTGTGCGTTCTGCCCGGATGGATCAGGGCAAAGTGGTGTATCAGCAGGGGGCTGATATCAAACTGCTGGACTTAGCTTCAGGCCAAAGCAGCACTCAGGCACCGCTGTTAGTCACAGACTCACCGCAGCAGCGCCAGCGTTTGTTAAGCGAACCTTTGAAGTATTTAACCTCAAGCGATGTAGGTTTTGCCAAACAAAAGCTGGTGTTAACACTTCGCAGTAAAGTGCAGGTGGTGTCGCCAGCACCACAGCGGATAGTCGAACTGGCTGTGCCTGAAACGGCCAGAGCGCGTAGTGCTGTGATCAGCCAGGATGGCAAATGGGTGTATTTAATATCTGACCAGTCCGGTGAGCCTGAAATCTGGCAATACGCTGCAGATGGTTCAGATCAGGGCAAACAGCTGACCAAAGATGGCCGGGGTTTTCGCTGGAATTTAAGCTTATCGCCCGATGGCCGTTATTTAGCTCATGATGATAAACAAGGTCAGTTGTGGGTATTGGATACCAGAAGCGGTACTAATCAGCTTGTCTATAAAAGTGGTTCAGGTTTAAGCCCCTATGGCGATCTCAACTGGAATAAACACAGCACCTTGCTGGCGTTTACCACAGAAAAAGATGGAGTGGGCCGTCAGCAAATTGGTCTCTATGCCATCAAAGAGCAACAGGCCAAGTTACTCACAACAGATAAATACAACTCCTTTAGCCCTGCGTTTCATCCTGACGGAGACTGGTTGTACTTTTTGTCCGAACGCGAATTAAAACCTACCCCAGCTGCGCCCTGGGGCGATAGGAATATGGGGCCGGCTTTTGATAAAAGAGCACAGGTGTTTGCTTATGCCCTGAACAGCTCTGCAGCATTTCCTTTTGCCGCTGAAACTGAACTGACGGCCGGCTTAGAAGGACAAGCTAAGGCCATCGCATTCAAAGATTTACCAGGCCAGCTCTGGCAAGTACCGGCAGCAGCTGGCAATTATCAAAAGCTGCAGGCCGGAGCAGATTATTTGTATCTGCAGGAGTTTGAATACAGTGGTGATGCAGGGGCTGTACGCGCCTTAAAAATTGAGCCGGAGAATAAAAAATTACTAAGTTTTGCCAGCAAGGTTCGTGATCTGGAAACTAGCGCTGACGGTAAGTCCTTGTATTTGAAGTATGAAACTGAACCCGGCCAATATCGCTTTTTCTTAGGCTCAGCCACAGCCAAAGCCCCTGAGGGCGAAGACGCTGAGCCCTGGGCTCTGGATAAAATCAGCCTGACGGTGACACCCAAAGCGGAGTGGCAACAAATGTTTCATGATGCCTGGCTGATGCATCGTGAGTTTTTATTTGACCAGGCCATGCGTGGAGTGGATTGGGGTAGCACCAAAAGACGTTATCAGCCTTTGCTCGACAGAGTGACAGACAGATTTGAGCTGGATGATCTGCTGGCACAGTTGATTGGTGAATTGTCTGTATTGCACTCGCAAGTGCGGGGTGGCGATTATGCCAAAGCCAGTGAAAGCAGCAAAGCCGCCAGCCTGGGTGGTGAATTTATCAGCCGCGACGGCAAGCTGGTGCTACAGACTATTTATCAAACCGACCCTGACTTACCTGCTATCGCCAGTCCACTGAATAGTGCCACAGTGGAGCTGAAAGCCGGCGATACCTTGCTGACGGTCAATGGTAAAACTGTAGCCACAGTGCTGGATTTACATCAGGCCTTACAGCAGCAACAAGGTCAGCAGGTGTTGTTGCAGTTAGAGCGTGACGGCAAAAGCTTTAAAAAGATAGTGGTGCCTGTCAGTCCGCAGCAAGAACAAAACTTGAGGTATCAGCATTGGGTGCAGCAGAAAAAGCAGCAGGTAGAGCAGCAAGGCAAACAACAGCTGGGTTATCTGCATTTGTATGCGATGACACCCAGCGACATCAGCAACTTTGCCCGTGAGTTTTATGCCAATGTGGATAAACCCGGTTTGATTATTGATGTGCGCCGTAACAGAGGCGGTAATATCGACAGTTGGGTGATTGAAAAACTGTTACGCCGGGTCTGGGCTTTCTGGCAGCCGGCTCAGGGTAAGGCCTACACCAATATGCAGCAGACCTTCCGCGGCCAACTGGTGGTGCTGACTGATCCTCTGACCTATTCAGACGGTGAAACTTTTGCCGCTGGTGTCAAAAGCTTAGGTTTAGGCCCAGTCGTAGGGCAACAAACCGCAGGCGCTGGTGTCTGGTTATCAGGCCGTAATTTGTTAGCCGATATGGGCGTGGCCCGGGTGGCTGAAACAGCGCAGTTTGATAAAGAGGGGCGCTGGGTCATTGAAGGCCGGGGTGTCAGCCCGGATCTGCTGGTCGATAATCTGCCATACGCCAGTTTTAGTGGTCAGGATGCGCAGTTATCTTATGCCATTAGTCTGCTGCAAAAGCAGTTACAGGAACAAGCTGTACCAGAACTGAAAGCAGAACCTTTACAACCAGGTGTGGCTAAAGACATAAGGGGTCAGAGTTATTAACTCTGACCCCAAGGTTGGACTATATGAATGAAGTCGATGTCGCGTTGAGTCACTTACTTTTAATTTAGGGTCAGAGTCGAGACTCTGACCCTGTACGAAAAAACGTAATGGGCTTTTGTTTTTGATCCGGTTGTAAGCGCTTTACAACTCTGATTTAAACTGGTATCCAATTGAAATCGTTCATTATTGGATAAAACCATGAAACTTAAACTACTGTGTTTTTCTGTCGCCTTTTGTAGTTATTCCACTTTGGCTGCGGACTGGCAACCTTTGTTGGATAAAGATCTAAGCCAGTGGGATACCTACTTAAGTTATAAACACAAAGAGTCGTACGATGGTTCAGTACCCAAAGACGAGCAGGGTAAGCCGATAGCGCCTATAGGCTTAAATACCGGCAACGACAGCTACAAAGTCTTTACCATGCAGCAGGAAAACAACGAGCCTGTGCTTAGAGTCAGCGGTGAAATTTATGGCGCTGTCACCAGTAAAAAGTCTTACAAAAACTACCATTTAAAACTGCAGTTTCGCTGGGGTGAGAAAAAATGGCCACCACGACTAAATAAACTCAAAGACAGCGGCATTTTGTATCACGCCATAGGTGAACATGGGCAGGAGTATTTCCGCTCCTGGATGATGTCGCAGGAATTCCAGATCATGGAAGGTCATAACGGCGATTATTGGCAACAGGCCAATTCAGCTATTGATGTGCGGGCTTTTATGCCTGAGTCCATTATGAATGCTGTGGCCGATGAAACTCAGCCTTTTCTCAAAGTAGGTAAAGGCGAAGAGTTGCAGGGTTTTGTGCTGCGTAAAGACAATCATGAAAAACCGGCGGGGCAGTGGAATACAGTGGAGCTGATTAGCTTTGAAGGCCAGAGCCTGCATATAGTCAACGGTCATGTGGTGATGGTGTTACGCAATTCCAGATATGTCACACCAGACGGTAAAACCAAACCTTTGGTCGAAGGTAAAATTCAGCTGCAAAGTGAAGCGGCTGAAATCTTTTATAAAGACGTAAAAATCAAAGCTCTTGAGCAGATGCCTGAGCAATACACTAAGTTGTTTTTGTAACTGCATTAAAAAGGCTGCCATCGGCAGCCTTTTTCGTCACAGCTGTAGAGAATGAATAACAAATCAGAATTTATAACCGACGTTAAAAACGGCCACAGTTTTGCTTTCACCATCACGGCGGCCGCCCTGATAATCTGCAGTGCCTAAACCACCACCTAAAGTCCAGCCCCGGCCACTAAAGCCACGGAAGTGGTAATCATAAGTCGCCAGCAACAAACTATCGCCATCAAACACATCGGATTCTGAAGCATATTGAGCACCAAAGACGTGCTGACTGCCAGCTGATGGGGCTATATGAAAACCAACTGCAGCACCACCTACACCAGCGCCAACATAAACTGCCATATTGTCTTCGCGGTACATAAATTTGCCGCCTAAGTCACCATACTGTGAGCCAAAACCGGCAGCCGGAACAAATTCGCCAGCCTGTGCCATAGCTGTTGTCATAGCGGTAGTCAGAGCCAGAGTGGCCAAAGCTAATTTCATTTTCATTGGAGTGATCCCTTTTTTAATCCCACACCGGTTGATCTCCGGTGACCAGTGAGGCGGCAGTCTACCTGGGTTAACTGAACGGCGGCTTACTCTGTGCGTAAAGCAAAAGGGGATAGATGCAGGAATGATGTTTTGGTTAAAAAATAACCAGTCAGTTCAGCTGAGGCTCATGTTAACCGGGTTAGACTTCAAATCCGCCTGCTGTTGGGAAGTCCGATCCTTACCCGGCAGTGTCAACCAAAAGAAGACAGGAGAGCATCAAATGAGTGCAATCAAACAACAGCAAAGTGCGCAAACTTTTGAATACGGCAGCAGAAACAGAGACGTCGATTTAACTCAGCAAGAGCGCAGAGCTTTAAGTCTGATCTGGCGCGATGACGACTGCGAACCGGTCAAAGCCAAAGGTTTTGATCCTACAGTCGAGCATTGTGCTGAGCTTGGTTACAACTGATTTTTTTAAAAGCGCTGACGGAAATCTGTCTGTGCTCAGGTAGAACAGGGGATAGTTAAACTATGAACCCGCAGCTGTCCCTTGTTTTGCCTGTTCTTTCCATTGCTGCTCCAGCAGAATAAAGTCTGGCCTTTTTAGTTTGTTGCTGTACTGATAGCTGATAAATACCGCCAGACATAAGCTAAAACTGATCGCAAACAGAGCCGGGCCACCCCATAAATCTAAGATCACCCCACCTAATACAGGCGATAACGAATAGCCTATGGCGTATAAACTGGCGGCGCCAAAATAACTGCCCCTTAGTGCAGCCGGAGCCAGCTGGTCTAAATGCACGTTCATATTGGCAAATAAAATAGCTTCCCCCAGACTTAATACAAAAACAGCCAGAATCCAGCCCCAAAACCATTGTGGCGGATTCAGTGCAAAACCAAGTTGTGACGCCGCCAGTAACAACAGGCCCACATAAATACGGGACAGCACAGGCCAGCTGGCCATCAGCCGTAATAACGGAAACTGAAACAGCACTATGACACTGGAATTCAGAATAATCATGGCTGAAATCAATGCTACTAATTCCGGTACTTCAGCCCGGGTCAGGTATTGGATCAGGCTGGAATCACAGTGGGCATAAATAAAAGTCACTAAAATATTGGCAAGGATCACCAGTAAAAACAGCTGATCTTTTTTTAATAAAAACAGGGTTTGACCAAAGCGCATTGGGTTGTAGCTTTGTGGTGGCTGTTTAGGTTGTTGCCGGAAAAACAACACGGCCATTCCTAATAATAAATAGGATAAAGCCGTGATAAAAAAGGTCAGCGGATTGCCAGTCATACCGGCAGAAAGACCTAACAAAGGCCCTATAGCAGCGCCGGCATTGACCATAAAATACAAACCCTGTAAGGCCAGTTCACGATCTTTGGGGTCGGGCAATGAATCGCCAAGCCAGGCTTTACTGGGGGCATCCCATAAAGCCCGCGGCAAAGTGGATAAGAAAATACAAAGGATAAAACCTTCTTTGCTTTGCACTAAAGCGAAACAACTAAAGGCCACAGTGCCTAAAGCGGCCGCGGACAGTAACAACGGATAACGGCCAAAACGGTCAGATAAATAGCCGGCATAGAACCCAACTACAACAGCAAGCAAAGCGGCGCTGGTTAACCACAAGCCTATTTCAGTCGCACTGAGTTGAAACTTCTGATAGAGCAACACTGAGATAAAAGGCCAAACCATAAAATAGCTGCCCCGGACAAAAAAGTTGCCCACAAGCAACACCCAGGCAGGGCCAGGCAAATTTTTTATACGGGACCAACTGACCAGATCCGACATCACTGCAACTCCACAGAACCAGGTCTTATACTAACGGAAAAACTCAAACTAAGCGTCTGAGTTTTCAAAGAAAATTAGCTCGTTTTTGGAAACGGAAGGTTGCTTTAACTGCTTTGATACAGACCCAGCTGTTGCATCAGTTGCCAGACGTTTTGTGGGTGCTCAGTGGCCTGCAAATAATCCCCGACTTTTTGGCGTTGGGCCGCAGATTTGTTTTGCGACAGTTTCATTTTGCCAAGCCAGTTACTGATCTCTATCCGTACTCCACAGATGCCATTGACCAGCTTTTGCTGATACTCCGCAGATTGTTGCATATCAGGGGCCGAAAAACTTTCCTGCCTGCGTGCCAGCTCCAGTGTCTGCTCAGTGTTCAGGGTAAAAGCCCTACCTTTGAGCTCAACCAGGCTGTAATTCCAGGTGGAGACCGCCTGATCTTCAGCGTAACAGTCGGCCGCGACAAAAGCATGAGGGCCCATAATGATGATCTGCACTTGCTCAGTATTGATCTGCTTTAACTGCGGATTGTTGCGGGCCATATGGCAAAAGGCCGTCAGTTGCTTGTCTTGCCAGTCAAACAAAAATGGCAAAGGGCTATACAGTAAATCCGGGCTGTTGCTCAGCAGTAAACCAAAATAATGTTGTCGTAAAAACTGACGGATCTGATCCGCATTGTCATTCTGAAAATGTGTAGGTAAATACATAATGTCTTAACGTTCTCTTTTCACCACAAAAGCATTGTGACATAACTGATACCCCACTTTGGGGTAATACGCCATTGCACTTTCTGCACTGTGTAACAACTGTTGAACTTCAGGCCCGGTGATCAGCTGCACCTGACGCAATAATTCTTTGCCAATACCCTGATGCTGCAGGCTTGTATCGACCAGCAAATCACATATATACACCACCCAGGCTTTGTCCGTCATACAACGGGCCAGTCCGACCAATTTACCCTCTTGCCGTGCTGTCACCAGCAGATTAGCGCTGGCAAGTATAGTGGCCATCCGGCTTTTATTGTCCGTGGGTCTGTTAATACCGGATGCTTTATACAAAGCCAGCATTTCTTCTAAGTCAAAACCTGATTCCACTTGATAACTCAGCATATAGATTCCTCATCTGTTGTCTCTGCTGCAGTTTTATCGCTAAACTGGTTCTATAAAAAGTGCCAGTTTTATCTAATTGAGGGATCCAGTTTGCGTATAGAGCTTGGAAGTTTTTTCCTGTCCGGTCAGGGGACTTTACAGCAGCAGTTGTATCAGGCGTTGCGGGAAAAATTGCTGACTGCTCAGTGGCCGAAACAAGCCTTGTTACCTTCGGGCAGGCAACTTGCCAACGACTTAAAGTTAAGCCGCAATACAGTCAATCAGGTGTTACAGCAACTGGTAGCAGAAGGTTATCTGCAAGGCCAGCAGGGGCGTGGTTACCTGGTGTTATCCACTGTACCTGATCAATTTTTTCAGGCCAGCGCAGGACCTTCAGTATCAGCTCAAACTGAAATGCAGCTGTGTGATTATGATATTACTGTCAAAACCGGACCTGCTGCGGGTTTATTACAAACCGGAGTACCGGATTTATCAGCTTTTCCTTTTGCGTTGTGGCAAAAACTGACTCAGCGTCACAGTGGCAGAGCGGCTTTGGCTGGTATGGCGGATGCTATGGGGTATTTGCCGTTGCGTTTGGCATTAAAGGACTATTTGCGCCAGTCGCGTCAGGTGCTTTGTGATCAAGACTCTGTTCTGATCACCCCGGGCGCTCAGGCTGCATTGTTTATTGCAGCAAAGTTGGTAGGGAAAGCGGGGGATAAAGTGGCCATGGAGTCGCCTGGTTACCCACGTTTACGCCAGGCTCTGCAGCTATCTGAAGCAGAGATCCATTACATTGATGCCAGTTCAGATCATGGCCTGGCAACATCAAAGCTCCATCAACTAAACGGCTGCAAAGCATTGTTTGTCACTCCGGCTCATCAATACCCTATGGGCGGTATTATGCCTTTGTCTGACAGACTGAATTTACTGGAATGGGCCAGACAGCAAAGCTGCGTATTGGTTGAAGATGATTACGACAGCGAGTTTCAGTTTAAGCACAGACCTATCGCCAGTCTGCAGGGGCTGGCGCAAGGTCAGGGCGTAATTTACGTGGGTTCTTTCAGTAAAACTTTGTTCCCTGCTTTGCGTTTAGGTTATCTGGTGTTGCCCAAATCCTGGATGCCAAAAGCTGCAGCCTTATTACAGGCGCTGTATGGGGATGTGGCTTTGTTGCCTCAGGCCGTGACTGCAGATTTTATACTGGAAGGTCATTTTGGCCGGCATCTGCGCAAAATGCGCCAGTTGTATCAACACAAGCAGCAGTATTGTCTGCAGCTTATCGCTGAGTGTTTACCCCAGGCTATAGTGCACGCCCGTTATGCCGGCTTACATATCAGTCTTGAGTTTCCTTACCCTGTAGCCGACCAGCAACTGACCGCTGAGTTGTTAACTTTAGGCTACAGAGTGCAACCATTAAGCCGTTATGTATTCGCTGAGCCTAAGCGCACAGGTTTGGTGATTGGCCTGGCCAATAGCACCGAACA
The DNA here is from genome assembly GCA_966244125.1 of uncultured Rheinheimera sp. Lineage (GTDB taxonomy): Bacteria > Pseudomonadota > Gammaproteobacteria > Enterobacterales > Alteromonadaceae > Pararheinheimera. The sequence goes on along the minus strand of CBIMJC010000091.1, from coordinate 3,738 downwards.
GCAACTGGTTTTGGGGATACAACAGATTGCACGGCTTTTGCCAACCTATAGAAAAAACAGCAAAGCATAAAACATTGCATATTTTGCAAATGAGAATTACTATCATCTGCGTTTTCCACTGAGTCCTGTGCTGAACTGATGAGTGAACCTGAACCGCAAAAAACATCACACCAACTGATTAAAACAACCCGGCAATGGCTTGGTCTGTTGATTGTGCTGATAGGAGCTGTTGTATTGCTTCTGGAAAGTGTTGCTGTGTTTATAAAATAACCAAATACTTATATGATAAAAACGCTATATTAAAGTAATGTTGTGGTTATTTGATAAAAGTGATAAATTTGAATATAGTTCAAAGCTAATGGATTGATAATCTCAGGGAAGAACAGGCCGGGGATTATCTGATGCGGTTTTTGTTGCTGTGCTTAAGTTTTATTAGTTTTACCAGCGTTGTTTCTGCCAACAGCAGCACTGCGATTCATGTGGCTGCGCCTCAATCCAGGCTTGAAGCCAGCACCTCCTATTATTCTGATTTACTTCAACTGGTCCTGAATAAAACCGCAGCAGAGTATGGCCCGGCTCATCTGGTGTTTGAACCTATGCCTGAATCCGGTTCCTTGTGGAAACTGATGCTGAACAAAAAACGCATCGATGTGCACTGGCTGACTCCGCTGGCCGAGATAGAGCAACAGCTGCGGCTAATACCTGTCAGTATTTTGTATGGCGGTCTTGGCTTAAGGGGAATGATTATCCAAAGCAGCCTATTGCCCGAATTTGAGCAGTTAAAGTCGGTTGAAGATTTACGTCGTTTTACCGCCTGTCAGGGGGAAAAATGGCCTGATGTTCAGGTGCTTCAGTACGCAGGTCTTAAGGTTCACACAGTTCAGAAATTTGATTCCATACCCGATATGTTGCGCAAAGGCCGTTGCGACTATTTTCCCCGTAGTGTGATTGAAGGTGACGCTGAACTTGCCACCTGGCCGCAACAAGGTCAGGGATTTGTGTTTTTTACCTCGCTCCTGTTGCATTACCCTTTGCCTGTGCATTTTTATGTGAACCCGGAAAATACTCCTTTGGCAGAGCGGCTGGAACAAGGTTTAAAGGCGATGTCGGAGTCAGGCGAACTGCTTCGTTTTATGCAGCAACATGAGGTCACCCGCCATGTGTTTGAGCCACAACGTTACCGTCACTCTGTGTTGTTGAAACTCCACAACCCGGTTTTGCCAGCCGCACATCAGCACAACAAGTCCACCTTCTGGTTTGAATTGATCCAGTTGAAACAAAAATCTTAACGATGAAGCACATAGCGCTAAAGTGCTGACTATACTTGGTTTTTATCAGGGTAATACCCTGAATAAGCTCAGTAAATCCTTGTTTTTGCTTAATGATGCAGTGGAAAAAGGCAAAGGAATAATCACCAAAAGGGAGATGGGTAATGTTGCTGAATTTAAAAATTCAATTCAGGTTATTGGTGTTAGTTTTGCCTTTGTTTGTGTTGTTATTGTGGTTTGTCAGCCAGCAAGCCTCAGATCGCTGGCAACAAACCCGGCAAAGTGAAGCCGTGACAGCCCAGATGACTGTGCTGGTTAAAGCTGTGGATCTGGTGCATGAGCTGCAAAAAGAACGGGGGTTAAGTGCAGGTTTTTTAAACAGTCAAAAAACTGAGATCCCAGTTGAACTCAGCCAGCAACGGGCTTTGGCTGATCAGCAATTATCCGCATTTTTGCAGCAGTTAAAGCAAGACAGGTCGGGTTTTCAAAGCTCAGAACAATTGGCGCTGCTACAGCAATTAGAAAGCCGGTTAAGCGGTTTGGCGCAAAGTCGTGCAGAGGTGAGCAATAAAAGTCTGAATGTGGCGGCTATGCTCCGTTACTACAGTGAGCTTATTCAGCAGCTATTGTCGATAGCCCCCTCTGTACTGAAATTTAACACTGATATGCAACTGAATGGCCCACTAAACTCGCTCTACAGTTGGAGTGAAGCCAAAGAAAGAGCCGGGCTGGAACGGGCGCAACTGAATGCGGCTTTAACCAAAGGCAGCTTTACCGCAGAAAGTTATGCGGCCTATCTGAGCAATGTGGCGCAGCAACAATTGTTTTTCTCTCAGTTTCAGCTGTTTGCCACCGCAGAGCAAAAACAGTGGCTGGACGGGCAGCAAGCCAAATTCGCTGCAATGCTTGAAATCCGTCAACAAGCTATGCAGCAGCAACTTAATGCCAAAGCTGAACAGTGGTTCGAATTATCTACAAGTCGTATCAACCAGTTAAAGCTGATGGAACAACAACTGGCAGAACAAATTCTGCAATTGGCCGGTGTGAGCTATCAGCAAAGCTATCAGAGCTTTTTATGGCTGCTGGGGGTTAATCTCTTAGTGCTGAGTGCAGTGATCTTCTTAGCCTGGCAGGTGATCCGGGGTTTAGTGATGCAGGTCAATACACTGGTGCAGGTCATGCAACAGTCGGCCCAACAAAAAGACTTAAGGGTGACAGCGCCACAATGGGGCAGTGATGAGTTCAGCCAGATTGCGCTGGCACTGAATCAAATGCTGCAGCAATTCAGACATACGGTCGACCAGCTGTTGCACTCCAGCGTGCAGCTCTCTGCTGTGGCTGAACAAACCGCAGCTACAGTCGATCATAATGCGCAGGCCCTGCACAAACAAAATGAAGAAACTTTAACTGTAGCCAGTGCAGTTGAAGAGCTGAGTGTGTCGGTGAAAGACGTAGCTTCACATGTGCATCAAAGTTCATCAGCCGCAGAAGAGACGCATCAACTGACAGCCAATGTTAATCACAGAGTAGGGCAAAGCCATCAGGCCGTTGTCCAGGTGGTCAGCACATTAAATCAGATCGCCTCGCAGGTCGGGCAATTAAATCAAAGCAGCCAGAAGATTAATGAAGTGGTGTCTGTGATCCGCGCTATTGCGGAACAAACAAACCTGTTGGCGTTAAATGCAGCTATTGAAGCTGCAAGGGCGGGGGAGCAAGGCCGTGGTTTTGCTGTGGTGGCTGATGAAGTGAGGTCGTTAGCACAACGCACTCAGCAATCAACCTCCGAGATCCAGGCTATGGTCAGTCAGTTTCAGCAGGACATGTCTGCTGTTACAGGCTCTATGCAGCAAAGCGAACAACTGGCCAGTTCCAGCCTGGAACAAAGTGAATTGGTGAGTCAGGCCGTGTCCGGTATTTTTCAGTCCATCGAACAAATCCGCGCTATGGCGATTCAAATCAGCGCCTCTGTGGAAGAGCAGGCTACGGTGGCAGAACAAATAGCTTTGAGTGTGCAGCAGATCAGCGATCAGACTGAACATGCGGCTGAAGGCGGCAGGCAGTTGTCAGCCACAGTAGCGGAGCAGGCAAAATTAGCCAGTTCGTTACAGCAAATGGCTGCGGCTTTTCAGGATTAACTTGTTTTCTGCAAAAACTCGACAGGCGCAGTGGCTGATCCGGCTGCGCCTGAGTGTTCTGACTCTCTTGTTGTTGCTCCGCCCACTGATTACAATCGCTGCCATTTGAACTGATAGTCCGGAGTTGTAATGAATAAAAGTCTTTTGACCAATCTGTTGTCCTTATTGGTAATGGCTGTTGGCTGGTTTTTTGCGTTGCCCTGGTTATGGGCTATGGGATTATTTGCGTTCTCTGGTGCAGTGACCAACTGGCTGGCTATTCATATGTTGTTTGAAAAAGTACCTTTACTTTATGGTTCTGGGGTTATTCCGGCACGTTTTACCGAGTTTAAACA
>CBIMJC010000090.1:0-13269 GCA_966244125.1 uncultured Rheinheimera sp. | reverse complement strand
AAACCATCACGGTGCCCTAACACAGTACCTTTGACTAAATCCAGGTCGTCGACCAGACCATAACGTTTGCTCTTGTTAAACAGCAACTGGCCGTCACGCTCCATGGCACGCAGGCGTTTTTTCAGCGCAAACAGCGCTTCATCGTCTGTCAGCTTTAATTCAGCGGCTAACTCTTCAAAGTAGGCAGGTTGTTGCCGCTGCTTTAAGTGTTCGAGGATAAATTCCCGGCTTGGGATGGGGTTTTCATATTTTTCTTGCTCACGCGCAAGATGCGGATCTTTGACCGTCATGTTTTCTCTTTTTCACTAATTCAGCCTGCAGTGTAGCAGTCGCAGGTGAATTTTTCACTACAATGGCCTTTTGGCCCTCGTTAGCGCAGCACCCGGCATTTTATTCGCCAGCTGAGCTAACAGCTGTTGCACCTCTTGGTGCGTTTTAGTGTCGGCGATCACAGAGTGATGCAGCCAACGGTAACAATCTTCCATATCCAAAGGACTGGCATCGCCTTTAATTAACATTTGGGCAAAGCGTATTTGCGCTTTTAAATTGCCTAAACCTGCAGCTTCACGCAGATAGATCACAGCTTTGTTGTTGTCCTGCTGCACAAAACGGCCGGTATGATAATAACGCCCTACTTGTTCCAGCGCTTCAGGTAAGCCCTGAGACGCCGCTTGTTGCATTAAATCCCAACCACGTTCGACATCTTTTTTTACACAAACACCAAAGGCCAGCATATCACCATATAAAAACTGATAAGCCGGTACTTTCATTACATCGGCTCTGGCCTGAATATCACTGACCAGCTGGCATTCGTCTTTTTGCACCCGCTGCAAATGGGTATTTTGTTTAATTAAATCCAGCAGTTCATCCTGAGTATAAAGTTGCACTACCGCCACTTCCTGCGTTTGGGCAGGCAAACTAAGCAGCACAAGCGCTGAACTTAAGACAAAAAAACAAAACTTCATAGTTACCCCGGGTTATAGCCATTTATCTGCAGATATTCAGATAAATCCATACAAAAATCAGGCCATCACAAAAGACGGTGTTCTGACACCAGCTTATCCTGTTTAGTTCGCAGAGCAAAAAATGTCTTCAGCCCCCTGATAACAAAAAGGTCGGGAACCTTTTTCACTCACATCATCCATGACGTTCGCCTTCGGCAGCTAAAGCTGTGCAAAACGGCTATCCTGCCGTTTTTTGAACAACGCGCCAGCGTTGGCCTGGAAGGCATTTTACAGGATAGTAAAATGTAAAAAACGCTGCACAAGGCAGCGTTTTTTTCGATTTATCGTAGATTAAACGGCAAATGGATGACGCAGCGTGATGGTCTGAATACGATCCGGGCCTGTTGAAATAATATCAATAGGCACACCTGTCACTTCTTCCAGACGAGTGATGTAGTTACGGGCTTCAACCGGCAAGTCTTCCAGCTTCTGTACACCAAAAGTACTTTGGGTCCAGCCAGGCATTTCTTCAAATACCGGAGTGACAATTTCATAACCTTCAGCAGCCATAGGTGGCACATCAGTCACAGAACCGTCGGCCGCTTTATAGCCCACACAGATTTTGACGACGTCTAAGCCATCTAAAACGTCCAGCTTGGTTAAGCAGAATCCGGAGATACTGTTTAACTGCACAGCACGTTTGACTGCCACAGCATCAAACCAACCACAACGGCGTTTACGGCCAGTGGTGGCACCAAACTCATGACCTTTGACACCTAAGTGTTCACCGACTTCGCAGTCCAGTTCTGTTGGGAACGGGCCTGACCCCACACGGGTGGTGTACGCCTTCACAATACCTAACACATAGTCTAAGTAACGTGGGCCAAAACCTGCACCAGTGGCGACGCCACCAGCTGTAGTGTTCGACGACGTCACGTAAGGGTAAGTACCGTGGTCAATGTCTAATAAAGTACCCTGGGCACCTTCAAACATAATTTCTTTACCGGCTTTACGGGCTTTATCCAGTAAATCGGTCACGTCTACCACCATAGGCTTTAACACTTCAGCTATAGCTAAAGCGCTGTCTAAGGTGCTTTGGAAATCAATCGCATCCACTTTGTAATACTGAGTTAAAGTGAAGTTGTGTAAATCCATCAGAACTTTCAGCTTTTCAGCAAATAATTCAGGATTAAACAAATCACCTACCCGCAGACCACGACGTGCTACTTTGTCTTCATAGGCCGGACCAATGCCACGACCTGTAGTACCAATTGGCTTGTCGCCACGGGCTACTTCGCGCGCTTTATCCAAAGCCACATGGAAAGGCAGGATTAACGGACAAGCTTCGCTCAACAACAGACGCTCTTTTACCGGAACACCTTTTTGTTCCAGCATCGCCATCTCTTTTAATAAAGCTTCAGGGGATAACACCACACCGTTACCTATCACACATTTTACGTTAGAGCGCAAAATGCCTGATGGGATCAAATGCAATACCGTTTTTTCACCGTCAATTACTAAGGTATGACCTGCGTTATGGCCGCCCTGATAGCGCACCACATAGCTGGCTTTGTCAGTTAATAAATCAACGATTTTACCTTTTCCTTCGTCACCCCATTGGGTGCCGAGCACGACAACGTTTTTGGCCATGGTTCCTACATCATGGAGAAAAATTAGGCGGGGATTCTACCAAATTAACAACCAAAGTTCAGCGCGATTCAGAAAAAAAAACCAGATATTTTCTTTCTGGTTCCTTTTCAACAACTAAGCACTGTTAAAACAGCTAAGGCAGAAAGAAAAACAGCAACAAAACTCCTGCTATGACCAGTATTCCACCCAACTGCTGCATTTGAGCTGTAGGTTGCTCTGCGATTTTTTTAAGGTAAGAGCGCCATTTATTTGGAAATAACAGCGGCCCCACACCTTCAATGATCAATACCAGCCCTATAGCGGCCCACCAGTAATCGGCCATTTAGCGGATATCCTTCAGGTAAGACAAATTATAGTCAGCCGCATTGTGATACAAAGCAAACCCAAAACGCAGCCGGTCACCACGATAATCCGTCATAATGCCCTGCTGTTTTAATGCAGCAGCTATACGAGCAACCTCTTCAGCGGCAAAACGAAAGGTTAAAAACTGGCCTTGTTGCTGATTTTGTTTATCAAGCAGATGCTGGCGATTTAACAGCGGATGCTGTATTTCATCTAATAGAGCGAGGAACGTATGCTGTAGGCTTTGGATATAAGCCTGCACTTTTTCGACCGTCAGGCCTTGCTGTTGGTATAACTCAAAGACCGCCAATACACGGTATAAAGCCGAACAATCCATAGTAGCGCCAGCAAAACGATAGCCGTTACTGGCGTATTGCACCTGGCCTTGTTTGGCATGGGCCAACTCGCCAAATTCAGCAAACCAGCCGGTATAAATAGGTCTGTGTTCACTGCCTCGTGGCACTGCAAGAAAACAGCAGCCTTCACCACCTTGTGCATATTTATAACTGCCTGCCAGGTAAAAAATACGATCGGCTATGGCAGATAAATCGGTCGGCACCGCCATAAAACCATGGTAACCATCGACCACTATCATCGCATCCGTGATTTTATCCAGTGCCTGCACCAACGCAGTTAAGTCTTTAATACCTACGCCAGAGTTAAAAAACACCTGACTGAAAAACACCAGATCTGTGTGCTGAGCCGCCACAGTGGCAGTAAAACGCTCCGGGAAAGTGGCAAAAGGTTCAGTCGGTACCCGGATAACATTGACGCAGTCTAATTCAGATAAGCGATTAATTTGGCGATGAAAACTATGGAACTCGCTGTCAGTTGTGACCACAGTCAAAGCTTTGGACCAGTCAAAACAGCTGAATAATCGCATCACAAATTCGTGGGTATTGGGTGCAAACACAATCTGCTCAGTTGCGGCCAGCTTTAAAATACGGGCTATATGCTGTTGTACCGCAGGGACTTTTTCGCTAAATACCAGATCCCATTTATCGTCCACTAGTCTCGCGCTGTCATCCCAGTAGGCCAAAGTGGCATCACGGGTCACGTCAGGCCAGTAGTGATGAGAATGGCAGGCAAAATGTTGTTTACCTGGGTTGGCGTTTAAGAAGTGCTGATAAAACTGCTGATACATATAAAGATCCTTGCATAAGACGCAGGCAGAGTAACCGAAAGCCCTCTAAAAGAAAAAGGCCCGCAGGGGCCTTTTTTTTCATCAAAACAACGCTGATGTCAGCTTAGTTTTGCACTTTGTCCGACTTCATGTATCTGAAGAAATCGTTGTCCGGTTGCACAACCATTACGTCGTTTTTGTTCTGGAAGCTGTTTTTATAGGCTTCTAAACTACGGACGAAGCTGTAAAACTCACTGTTTTTGCTGTACACATCTGCATAAACTTTGGCTGCAGCTGCATCACCTTCACCACGTACAGTCCGTGAATTACGTTCAGCATCAGCCACCATAATAGTCACGCGGGCATCCACATCAGCTTTGATGATTTCAGACTGCTCCATACCACGGCTACGGTGTTCTTTGGCTACGGCAGTACGTTCAGCGCGCATACGCTGGAAAATAGAGTTACTGATTTCATCAGGTAAATTGATTTTTTTCACGCGAACGTCAAGGATCTCAATACCCAACTCTTTTGAACCTGCAGCAGCTTGTTCCATAGCACGTTGCATCAGTTGAGTACGCTCACCTGAGACAATTTCCTGAATAGTGCGGCTACCAAACTCAGTCCGTAAACCGTTGTTAATGTACTGTTTTAACAGCACTTCAGCCTGAGACAAATTACCGCCAGTCGACAAGAAATACTTGCCAAAATCGGCAATACGCCATTTGACATAACTGTCGACCAATAAGTCTTTTTTCTCGGCCGTTACAAAACGGTCTGACGACGGGTCAGCCAGAGTCTGGATACGGGCATCCAGTTTACGCACGTTTTCTATCAGCGGCATTTTGAAATGCAGGCCGGGTTCAAACACCCGAACAGCTTCAGCATCATCCCGTTGAATTTTACCAAAACGAATCACAATACCGCGTTCGCCTTCAGGCACCACAAAGACTGAAGACACCACAACAATACCCAGGATAGCAATTAAGGCTAATACTAAATTTTTCATCACTTAACCTCTGCCCGTTCTGGTGCTGTCAGCACGGCTTACTTCAGGACGCAGATCCGGAGTTCTGCTGTCAGTCCCATTGGTTCTGTTTGGAGCTAATGGATTCATCGCAGGAGCTTTGGTATCGCCACTGTTATTGATCATTTTGTCCAAAGGTAAATACATAATGTTATTACCGTTTTTCACATCAACCAGGACTTTGGAGCTGTTGCCATACACCTGTTCCATTGTTTCTAAGTACATACGGTCACGGGTAACTTGTGGCGCAGCCAGATATTCAGGTAACAATTTCTCGAAACGAGCCACTTCACCCTGAGCTTTTAACAGCGTTTGCTGTTTGTAGGCTTCAGCTTCCTGCATCATACGATTGACCTGGCCACGGGCACGGGGTTCAATCTCACGGGCATAAGCTTCAGCTTCACGGATATAACGCTGTTCATCTTCCTGCGCTGCTATCGCATCATCAAAAGCTTCTTTCACTTCTTCTGGCGGACGGGCATCACGGAAGTTGACGTCAACTAACTCTAAACCCATGGCATATGGAGAGATAATTTGTTCTAACTCAGTTCTGGTGTTTTGACGTATCACTTCACGGCCTTTGGTCAGTACGTCATCCATAATGGAGTGACCTACTACATAACGTAAGGCTGCATCTGTGGCTTCACGTAAGCTGCTGTCCGCATCCACTACTGAGAACTTGTAAGCGCGGGCATCAAATACACGGTACTGGATTTCAAAGGTGACACGAACCAGGTTTTGATCCTGAGTCAGCATAAAACCGTCTGTACGTAATGAACGCACACTGGTGACATCCACCGGGGTGACAGTATCAATAAAAGTCGGTTTCCAGTGAATACCAGGCATCACTTCGGAGTGGTATTGACCAAAACGTAAGATCAAACCCCGTTCTGATTCCTTAATAGTGTAAAAACCACTAAAAGCCCAAACCAGTAAAGCAACCACCAGAATCAATACCAATGCGGCTGAGCCACCACTGTTATTGCTGTTGCTGCCGGTGTTTTTATTGCCACCAAAGATACCACCGAACTTTTTGCTTAAGTTACGGAAGACTTCATCTAAATCGGGCGGGCCCTGATCACGACCACCTTGTTTCCAGGGGTCGTTGTCTTTGCCATTATTGCCCGGCTCGTTCCAAGCCATGCTTCACTCCATCTCTAGTTGTGATATTGAAACTAATGTATCAAAAAAAGCTGAACACTGACGATAAAAAACTAAAAGCTGACTATATAGTTTTGTAACAGTCCATCACTTTGTTTGAGTAAACGTGCCCATTCAGCCTTTGATAAGGCGATTCTGAGCTGAGTCTCCCCCAGCTCTGTAAAAGATTCGGTCTGCACTGCAGAAAGCTCATGTAACCTGGCCCGCCACACGGCGGCATCTGCCGGCAGTTTTAAATCCAGTTGCATATAGTCATCCGCCAGTCGTTCCCGGATCACCTGCAATAACAACTCTATGCCCAGCCCCTGCTTCGCAGAAATATAGACAGCTATGGGTTCGGCCTGTTCATTGTACTCTATACGGGCTTCTTGCTCAGTCTGGTCAATTTTATTAAACACCAATAACTGAGGCACCTGATCGGCGTCAATTTCGTGCAACACCAGTTGCACCTGTTTGATATTGTCCGCCATACGCTGGTCGGCCACATCTATCACATGCAGTTGCAAGTCCGCATCGCGGCTTTCCTGCAAAGTGGATTTAAAGGCTGCAACCAGGTCATGAGGCAGATGCCGGATAAAACCCACAGTATCCGCGAAAATGAGAGAGCCAAACTCAGGCAGCTTCACTTGCCGCAGTGTTGGATCTAAAGTCGCAAACAGCTGATCGGCTGCATACACATCGGCACTGGTCAGGCGATTAAATAAGGTAGATTTACCGGCGTTGGTGTAGCCAACTAAGGACACCACAGGAATTTCAGCACGTTGCCGGGCTTTGCGGCCTTGCTCCCGTTGTTTACTGACTTTATCCAGCTTCAGCAACAAAGCTGTGATTTTATCCCGCACTAAACGTCTGTCGGTTTCGAGACGGGTTTCACCCGGACCTCTCATGCCAATACCGCCTTTTTGCCGCTCAGCATTGTCCCAGCCACGCACTAAACGTGACGACAAATGCTTCAGCTGAGCCAGTTCAACCTGCAACTTACCTTCGTAACTGCGGGCACGCTGGGCAAAAATATCCAGGATCAGAGTAGTGCGATCAATAACCCGGCACTGACAAAGCAGTTCCAGGTTACGGGTTTGAGCCGGGGTTAAAGCGTGATTAAAAATAATCAGATCAACTTGTAGCTCAGCGACAGCTTGCGCTAGCTCTGCCGCTTTGCCACTGCCAAGAAAAAACTTAGCATCGATCGTACTACGGTTGGCCGTCATCACAGCACGTGATTCAACACCAGCCGAGGCCACAAGCATCTCCAGTTCATGCAAATCTTCACTGGCACTGTCTTGTGAAAGATAGATATGCACAAGGATCGCTTGCTCGGCCACCATTTCGCTGTCAAACAAGCTTAAGAATTCCCGGTTATTCCATCTCGTCCATTTCGCCTGTACCAGTACCATGGCTAGCCATAGTATTGACAGCACGAGCTGGAACTACAGTAGAAATGGCATGTTTATACACCATTTGGCTGACTGTGTTTTTCAGAAGGATCACAAATTGATCAAAAGATTCGATTTGTCCCTGCAGTTTGATACCGTTCACCAGATAAATAGAGACTGGGATACGCTCACGTCTTAAAGTATTTAAAAACGGGTCTTGTAACGATTGGCCCTTTGCCATTTTCGCTTTCCTTATTTCTAATTATGTTTCTCTATATATGGATTATTATATTATTTTCAAGTCGTTAAATAACAACTTTTTTTCAATTATCTTTAACTAGCTTAGCGAAGTTAAAATGGCTTGCAAGTTTTCGGCCTGTTTGTCTTCAGTTTTTAACCAATTTAATTCAGGCCAGCTGCGTAACCAGGTCAGTTGTCGTTTTGCCAGCTGACGAGTGGCCGCAATACCCTGATCTATCATCTCCTGCTCTGACAGCTGCCCCTGCAGATGCAGCCACATCTGACGGTAGCCGACACAACGCATCGAAGGTAAATCCAAATGTAAATCAGGTCGTTGCATCAGGGTTTTTACTTCATCAGCAAAACCACAATCTAACATTTGCCCGAATCTGACAGCTATACGCTGGTGAAGTTCAGACCGATCTGTTGGATTGATAGCAAATTGTTGCACCTGGTACGGAAAAGGTTCACCTTTTTGCTCCGTCAGCTCAGTCAGACTTTTCCCCGTTAACCTATAAACTTCCACCGCCCTGTTGACCCGCTGCGGGTCATTCGGGTGAATACGGGCCGCTGATACCGGATCAAAGTCTGCCAGTTGCTGATGCAAATAGCCCCAACCGTGCTCTGCCGCTTCAGCTTCTATCTGCTGCCGTATTTGTGGATCAGCTTCAGGTAAAGGCGATATACCCTGCAGCAGAGTACGGAAATACAACATAGTACCGCCCACCAGAATAGCGGTTTTCCCCTTGCTGTGGATATCAGCAATAAGTCGTAACGCATCGGTGCGAAAATCTGCTGCTGAATACGCTGAAGCAGGGTCAAGAATATCAATTAAATGATGAGGCGCATCCAGAAGCTCAGCCGCTGTTGGTTTGGCTGTGCCTATATCCATGCCTTTATAAATCAAAGCGCTGTCGACACTAATCAGCTCAGAGGGGATGCTTTTATACAGATCAATAGCCAGTGCTGTTTTACCACTGGCGGTCGGCCCCATTAAAAAAATAACTTTAGGATCCATCTGAGTCCTGTAATAACTGAATAGCAGCGGTTAAATCCAGCGGCACGGCGTGCCAATGTGGTCCTTGCTGACTTAACAATGGAAAATGTTTCACTAAAGCAGCCGCCTGCAGCACTGCTGAGCCTAATAACTGTTGCAGTAATAAGCTTAGCAGTTGTGTGTCTTGCTGTTGCAACCAGCCTTGCCACCAAAAAGGTAACCACTGCGCAACCGCACTTTGTCGCAGCCAGGCCGGTACAGCTCTGACAATCAGCGTTTGATTACTGACTAAAAAGTCAAAACCTAAGTGGCTTAATACCTCTGCTTTACTCAGTAAAAATTCCTGTTCTGCCTGTTGCAGAGTGAGCCGCACCGGCATTAATAAAGGTAAAGGATCAGCACCTTGTTCCAACCATAATCTGGCGGCGCTCACTGCTATATCAACGACCCAGACCTGATCTATACCTGAACACAGTAAATACCTGTTCTGACTGATTAAAGTGTTCTCTTGCGGAGCAGAAACTGCGGGCTCAGGTCGCTGGTTTTTTTCAGCAAAAACCGGCCAACTTTGTGCTGCAGGCTGTGCCACAGCAGGCCGGTAAGGCTGGCCCGCATAAGCTGAAGGCCGGGTGGCATAAGCTGGAGCAGAGGCTGATTGCTGGCTATAACCAAATGCAGGTTTTTGAGTTGAGGCTTCAGGCATAACAAAAGCTGAAGGTTCTGCTGGTGCTACAACCTCAATACTCTGTTGCTGCGGTGCTAACTGCAACAGCGCATTGGTCAAAGCCGACGCAACAAAGTCGTGCACCAAACGGGCCTGATGAAAACGAACTTCATGTTTGGCCGGGTGCACATTCACATCAACCTGACGTGGATTAATGTCCAGATAGAGCACAAAAGCGGGCTGCTGTTCAGCGCTTAGCATAGAGCCATAAGCCTGACGTATCGCATGATTGAGCAATTTATCTTTCATCATACGGCCGTTGACATAGCTGTATTGGCATTGCAGTTGTTCTTTGCAGGCTGAAGGTTGCAGTACCCAGCCCCAGAGTTTTAAATCGTCATAGGCCACTTCAACAAAAGCAGCTTGCTCTAAAAAGTTTTTGCCACACAAAGCGGCGACGCGTTTTTGCCGGGCTTCGCGGCTATCGGCTTTTTTCAGTTGCCGTACTGTCTGACCGTTATGAATTAAAGTCCAGCTGACGTCAAAGCGGCTTAATGCCAGGCGTTTCACCAGTTCATCTATATGAGCAAATTCGGTTTTATCGCTGCGCAAAAACTTACGCCGTGCCGGCGTATTAAAAAACAGATCCAGCACTTCGATGCTGCTGCCATCCGGATGGGCTGCAGGTTTAATCTGCACCTGCATATCCCGGCCTTCGGCATAAGCCTGCCAGGCTTTATCCTGAGCGGCAGGTTTGGAGGTTAAGGTCAGACGGGAAACCGAACTGATAGAAGCCAAAGCTTCGCCGCGAAAGCCAAGACTGACAATTTGCTCCAAATCATCCAGAGAACTGATTTTACTGGTGGCATGCCGGCTTAACGCCAGGCCTAACTCGGCTTCAGCTATACCGGAGCCATTGTCACGGATCAGGATTTTTTTGCTGCCACCACGCTCAATCTCAATCAGAATTTGATCAGCACCGGCATCCAGACTGTTTTCAACCAGCTCTTTAACCACTGAGGCAGGACGTTCGACTACTTCGCCTGCAGCAATCTGGTTTGCCAGTTGAGGTGGTAAAATTTGTATAGGCATCAGGGGATCCGTAACACCTGACCAATCAGAATATTGTCGCTTTTCAGATTATTGTGCCGGCGAAGTTCTGCCATGCTGACTCCGTATTGCTTCGCCACTCTGGATAAGGATTCGCCCCGTTTTACTTTATGAGTACGGCTACTGCTGCCAGTACTTGCCACAGCAGTGGAGCGGTTTTGCGTGCTTGGCATCACAGTAGGCACAGAGCGGCCATTATTTTTATGAGCGGCAAATAACGAATCTGCTGGCGGAGATTTTTCAAAATAACCTTTAATAGCCCTGAACATGGCCAAAGCCAGCTTGTGCTGATGATTTGGGTCTTTGAGTAAACGCTCTTCGTTGTAGTTCGAGATAAAACCGGTTTCAAACAGGATAGACGGAATATCAGGGGCTTTTAATACTGCCAGACTGGCGGCCTGAGGCTCTTTTTTATGCAAATGGGCTATAGGCGCCACTTCACGCAATATTTCTTTGGCGACTTCAAAACCAGTCACCATCGAATGGTTCATCGACAAATCCAATACGGTTTGTGCCAGATAGCGCTCATTCGCTGAGTCTTTAATGACTTCGGCAACGCCCCCCAACAACTCCGAATGTTGTTCGGTTTGCTCCAGCATCCGGCCTACTTCCGTAGTGGCCCGGCGCATCGATAAGACCCAGACCGAAGCGCCATGGGCTTTGCGGTTTTGTACGGCGTCGGCATGCACAGAAATCAATAAATCGGCCTGTTTCTGACGGGCGATGTCCGGCCTTTTATTCGGGTGAATATAATAATCACCGGTACGGGTCAGCACAGCTTTTAAGCCAGGTTGTTTATTGATCATATCGGCCAGCTGGCGCGATATCGACATAGTGATGTTCTTTTCGTGAGTGCCTTTTGGACCAACAGCGCCAGGATCCTGCCCACCATGGCCCGCATCTATAGCAATAATAATATCCCGCCCTGTTGCTTTGGTGTTCAAGGTGCTTTGAGGTGCAGAGCTTACCGGCTGAGGCGTGGCTGTTTGTGGTTGTGGCGAAGTCACTGAGGTCACAGGAGCCACCTGGCTGGTCGAAGAGACAGCAGCTTGTGCTTTTAAATCGACCACCAGCCGATGGCCATAAGGCGGCGAAGGCGGCAAAGAGAAAATACTGTCATTGACCGGAAACGCCAGTTCTATCACTACTGCTGTGGCTGCACTTGGCGTCCGGCTGGCATATACCCTTTTAACCAAAGGCGAGTCACCGCTGACTGCACCAATATTCAGACTGGTGACACCGGCCAGTTCAATCTCTAAACGGCTTGGATTACTTAAACGTTTGACCTTGTGCGAAGGTGCATTGGCTAAATCCAAGACCAGTCGGGTGTTATCAGGTGCATGCCAGATACGCACACCTTTGACACTGTTCACTGCCCAGCTTTGGGCTGACAGCAGTAGCAAGGCCAGACTAAAAACCCTGAACATCAGACTCATTGAGCCTGCTCCCAGTGTTGTTTTATCGCGTTCATCCAGTTTACCGCCTGACTTTGATGGGCGGTCACAGTTAACTGACGCTGATTTTTGTCGATCTGTAATTTCAGCTCCAGATCGGCATCGGCTAATAAACCATAACCCCGTTCAGGCCATTCAATCAGGCATAAGTTGCCTTTGGAGAAATAGTCCCGGATGCCCATAAATTCCAGTTCTTCCGGGTCGCGCAGGCGGTACAAATCAAAATGAAAGACTTGCTGATCAGCGATACTGTAGGGCTCAACCAAAGTGTAGGTGGGGCTTTTTACATTACCCTGATGTCCCATGGCCTGTAGCAAGCCGCGGCTAAAGGTGGTTTTACCTGCCCCTAAATCGCCCTGCAAATAGACCACAGCACCATGACGTACGTGCGGTGCAAATAAGGCGGCCAATGCCAAAGTAGCGGCTTCATCCGCTAAATGAAAAATGTAGCTTTGAGCTGTCATCTGTACCTAAGCTGAGTGTTCTCAGTCATCACAATTTTTTAAGCGCACGTGCTGTTTTACTACAGCAGATGAATTGGTCGCTATGCTAACAAAAACAGCGCAGTGCAGCCAGTTTCTTTCTATGTCCTTTGTCCTTGAAGCTGCAGCCTGAATTAGTTTGGCTCTGCACAGAGGACAAAGTAAAAACCCATCGGCTTTTATGCTAAAGTGCGCGGCGAAAATCAGCGGATCTCAGTATGACCAGCACCATTAATTGGCAACAGCTTGCAGAACAAATTAAAGTCTGGGGCCAACAACTTGGCTTCCAGCAGATAGGTATTACCGATACAGATTTAACATCGGAAGAGCCTAAATTGCAGCAATGGCTGGATGCTGGTTTTCACGGCGAAATGGACTATATGGCGGCTCATGGTATGAAAAGAGCACGGCCTGCCGAATTGCACCCCGGCACTATCCGGGTGATCAGTGCCCGGATGGATTACTTACCAGAACATGCGCAGTTTGCCGCTAATCTGGCCGATCCTTCGATGGCTTATATCAGCCGTTATGCTTTGGGACGGGATTACCATAAGCTCATTCGTAACCGCTTAAAACAACTGGGCGAACGTATTGAACAAGAGTTAGGGGCTTTGGGTTTCCGGCCTTTTGTCGATTCTGCGCCTATTCTGGAAAGGCCGCTTGCAGTCAAAGCTGGTTTAGGCTGGCAAGGCAAACATAGTC
>CBIMJC010000089.1:0-13318 GCA_966244125.1 uncultured Rheinheimera sp. | reverse complement strand
TCAAATAAATATCGCGCTAACCTGGAATAAACGTTCCACTTCAGTGATGTACTTTTTATCCACCAAATATAAAATCACATGGTCGTCGGTTTCAATCACTACGTTATCGTGAGCGATCAGTACTTCTTCTCCACGCACTATGGCCCCAATGGTCGCACCAGGCGGCAGTTTAATCTGGCCTATGGCCTGACCTACCACTTTAGACGTCGACTTATCACCATGTGCCACAGCTTCAATGGCTTCAGCAGCGCCTCTGCGCAGTGAGTAGACGTTGACTATGTCACCACGACGGATATGGGTCAGCAGAGCTGAAATAGTGGCTTGTTGTGGTGATACCGCTATATCGACTTCACCCCCTTGCAGCAAATCGACATAAGCGCCGCGTTTAATCAGCACCATGGTTTTTTGTGCGCCCATACGTTTGGCCAGCATAGCCGACATAATATTAGCTTCATCGTCATTGGTGACGGCTAAAAACACGTCGACCTGTTCGATATTTTCTTCTTCTAACAATTCAGGATCTGACGCATCACCGACATACACCACTGTATTGTCCAAAGCACTGGACAGGTATTCAGCGCGTTCTTTACTACGTTCTATCAGTTTGACGCTGTGGTTTTTCTCTAAAGCCCGGGCCAGACCATAACCGACATTACCACCACCTGCGATCATAATGCGGTGATAGCTTTTCTCCAGCTTTTGCAGCTCGCTCATCACAGCACGGATATGTTTAGTGGCGGCAACAAAAAATACTTCGTCGTCTGCTTCTATTACTGTGGTACCTAAGGGTTTAATGGCGTGGCCACGACGATAAATAGCAGCAACACGGGCATCTACATGCGGCATATGCTGCTTTAAAGTGGATAAGGCATGGCCGACCAGTAAACCACCATAATAGGCTTTGACTGCGACTAAACTGACCTGACCTTCCGCAAATTCCACCACCTGCAAGGCGCCAGGGTAGTCGATCAGGCGTTTGATATAGTCAGTCACCAGAGTCTCAGGCGAGATAAAATGGTCAACCGGCATATCGTCTTTATGGAATAACTGCTCGCGGTACTTCAGATACTGATTGGTGCGGATACGGGCTATTTTCAGCGGTGTATTAAAAATACTGTAGGCCACCTGGCAAGCGACAATATTCACCTCGTCGCTGCTGGTGACCGCAATAATCATATCGGCGTCTTCAGCACCGGCGCGTTTTAAAATATCCGGGTGTGCACTATGGCCATGCACCACCTGCAAATCGTATCTGTCCTGCAGGGCGCGTAGCTTTTCAATATTGGTGTCGACCACTGTAATATCGTTTTGTTCACCAACCAGGTTTTCCGCTAAAGTGCCACCCACCTGACCTGCACCCAGAATAATAATTTTCATAAAGCCTCTGCGTTAGCCTTTAGTCTTGCGAAGTTTGGCATAAAAGAAACCGTCCATCTGCTGCTGTCCCGGCAAAATCTGCCAGTGCAACTGCGGATGACTGTCGGCCAGCGGGATTAATTTTGCATCCGGATGCTCTGCTAAAAAGGTCTGAATTTGCTGCAAATTTTCTTCCGGCAACACAGAGCAGGTGGCATACAACAATTCAGCATCAGGTTTTAACAAAGGCCAGATCTTGCGCAGAATGTCTTGCTGCAATTCAACCAGTGGCGCTATATCGGTTTTTTTCCGTAACCAGCGAATATCCGGGTGACGACGAATGACGCCAGTGGCGGAGCAAGGGACGTCGAGCAGGATACGATCAAAGGTTTGAAAGCCGGCCCAATCATCCGGTTCTGCCGCATCAGCGGCCATCACCCGCGCATCTAAACCTAAACGGTCCAGATTGTCGTACACCCTGTCTAAACGGCGTGGGTCTTTATCCAGCGCTAGTACATCAGCTTCTGGGGCCAGTTCCAGAATATGACAGGTTTTGCCTCCCGGAGCGCAGCAGGCATCCAGGACAGAATCATTATTGCGCGCACCGAGGAAATAAGCCGCATGCTGAGCTGCACCGTCCTGTACTGAAAACCAGCCCTCAGCATAACCCGGTAATAAAGTCACATCAGAAGCCTGCTCCAGCAGCAGGGCGCAAGGTAAATAAGCAAAAGGCTGGGAGGCGGCTATGCCTTGTTCAGCCAGAGCGGCCAGATAGGCTTCTGGTGTGATCCGTAACTGATTGACCCTCAGCCACAGCGGCGCTTTTTGCTGATTTTCAGCCAGAATCTGTTGCCACTGCTCTGGATAGGCTTGTTGCAGCTGCTGAATAATCCAGCCCGGATGATTGTATTGCACAGCTAAAGGAGCGTCCTGAACATCAAACACTTCAGGCTGGCGTTGCACTGAACGTAACACGGCATTAATTAAGCCGGTCAGGCTCTGGCCTTTTAAGGCTCGGGCTGCTTCTACAGTTTCGCCTATGGCGGCATGGTCAGGTACCCGCAGGAATTTCAGCTGATACAAACCGACATAAATTAAAAACTGCAGCGGGCGCAGATGTTTCACCAATGGTTTATCCATCAGCTTCTGGCAGACGGTTTCCAGTTGCGGCAAATAACGCATCACACCAAAACAGATTTCCTGTAGCAGGGCCTTATCTAAAGGCGAGTCCAGCTCAATCTGTGCTTTTTGCAGAACTTCAGATAAAGACTTGCCCTGATCCACCACCTGATAACAGGCTGTTGCCGCTAAGGCACGTAAGTTTTTACTCATCAGCTCTGCCCATCAACAGGGCTCAACATCTGGCCCGGCTGAAACCAGTCGGCGCGGCCATTGAGGAAATCCACCACTTTCATGGCTTTTTTGCCGGCAGGTTGTAATTCGGTGATCACCAACACGCCATCAGAGGTTTGAATGGCGATGCCTTTTTTATCAACCCGCAGAACCTGACCCGGCTGACCTGAGCCGGGTTCTGTCACAGCACGCCAGATTTTCAGCTGCTGAGCACCCAGTTGCAGATAGCTCATTGGCCATGGGTTAAAAGCGCGGATTTCACGCTCAAGGGCTATAGCTGGCTTGGTAAAGTCGAGCAAAGCTTCTTCTTTCGACAATTTTTCGGCGTAGTTGGCTAACTCATCCTGTTGCGGCTGAGCCTGGGCCTGCAGGGCTTTCAGATTGGCTAAAGCATCGACTAAAGCGACAGGGCCTGTTAACGCCAGTTTGTCGTACAGGCTGGTGCTGGTTTCATCTGCTGCTATAGGGGTGCTGACTTTGCTCAGCATAGCGCCTGTATCCAGCCCTATGTCCATTTGCATAATAGTGACACCAGATTCGGCGTCACCAGCCCAGATGGCGCGTTGAATAGGTGCAGCACCACGCCAGCGTGGTAATAAAGAGCCATGCACATTGATACAACCTAAACGCGGCGCATCCAGTACAGCCTGAGGCAAAATCAGGCCATAAGCCACCACCACCATCAGATCGGCATTTAAAGCCGCTAATTCTTGTTGAGCTGCGGCTTTTTTTAATGATTTCGGCTGATACACCGGAATATCATGCTGCAGCGCCAGTTGTTTCACCGGACTTTGTTGCAACTGATGACCACGACCTGCGGGTCTGTCGGGTTGACTGTAGACTGCAATCACCTGATGAGGAGAATCCAGCAGGGCGGCGAGATGGCGGGCAGCAAAATCTGGTGTGCCCGCAAAAATAATACGTACAGGAGTGGTCAAAATAATTCCTGCCTGGTTAACGGGCTGCGAGACGAGCTTCTTTTTCCAGCTTTTTCTTAATACGGTCACGTTTTAATGGCGATAAATAGTCGATAAATAATTTACCGACCAAATGATCCAACTCATGCTGTAAACAGATGGCCAGTAAACCTTCTGCCTGCAGTTCAAACCATTCACCTTTTTCGTTTTGCGCTTTGACTGTCACTGCAGCGGCGCGCTCCACTTTGGCGTAGCTTTGTGGTACTGACAAACAACCTTCTTCGTACTCAGTGTCACCACTTTTGGCAATAATTTCAGGGTTGATAAAAACCATGGGCTGATCCCGGTTTTCAGAGATGTCGATCACGACAACCCGTTTGTGCACATTGACCTGAGTCACTGCCAAACCTATGCCATTTTCGTCATACATGGTTTCCAGCATGTCTTTTACGAGTTGTTTAATTTCGGCCGTTACTTCAGGCACTGCTTTAGCTACTGTGCGTAAACGTTCGTCTGGATAATGTAAAACTGTTAATACTGTCATGGGACCTACAAAAATCGTCTATGTTCAATGGGCTGTGCTATGGTCTAATTTTAGCCATTTATGCACAGTATGAATAGCTTAGTGTGCAAGAATTACGATAAGTACAGATGGGGATGGGGTTATGCGACAGCAGCTTCTTGCTATTTTGGTCGGCTTTTCTGTGTTTTTCAGTACTGTTTTGCTGGCTGATGAGCTGAAACTCAAAGCCGACGCGCCCACCTTATATGTGGTGAAACGAGGGGATACCTTATGGGATATCGCTGGTTTGTATTTACAACACCCCTGGTTGTGGCCACGTTTGTGGAAGCTAAACCCACAAGTCAGTAACCCTCATCTGATTTACCCCGGAGATGAGTTACACCTGCAGTTTGATGCGCAGGGGCAGCCTATTCTGACGCTAAATAATCAGCGCATGGCAGTCAGCAGCACAGAAACAGCGCAAGTGCAAAATAATTCCTCAGCGTCAGCGGCGATCAAACTGGCGCCTCAAGTCCGCCGGATGGCCAAAGTCGATAAGGCCATACCAGCTATACAGCTTGCAGGCATAGAACCTTTTTTGTCTGAAGAGCAATTGGTCTCAGAAGAGCAGCTGGAAAGCCTGCCTTACGTATTGGGTGGAAAAGAAAATGTGAAAAACGCTGTATCCGGTCATCTGCTGTATGTGCAGGGGGAGCTGGATTTAACTCAAAGATACGGTATCTATCGTCAGGGCGAAGTGTACGAAGATCCACAAAGCGGTGATGTTTTGGGTTATGAAGCCATTTTAATGGCAGAAGCCAAAGTTTTGCCGCCCGCTATGGTCGACGAGCAGCAAATCAGTCGGATTGAAGTGCAAAAATCCAGACGTGAAGTGAAACAGGGGGATCGTTTATTGCCTCTGCCGCAGCGGTCTGTGTATCCGGATTTTTTTCAGCTGCGCTCGCCAGAATCTGTGGTTTCAGGAGTGATAGTGGACAGTGCATCCGAATGGCGCGAGTTTGCCAAAGGCGAAATAGTGCTGCTGAATCAGGGCCAGAATGCTCAGCTGCAACCTGGTCATCTGTTAGGAATATTTCGACAATCCCCTTCAGTGGTCGATTTTGGTGATAAACCTTCGTATCCGGAAGACAGCGATAAGCTGCAGCGTATTTTGCACGAAGTCGTAGGTTCTGCCGACGAGATGCCCACCGAATTAGTGGGTCAACTGATGATAGTCAAAGTGAGTGAACACAGCAGTTTTGCGATGATTTTACGCACAGAACAACCAGTACGGGTGGGTGATTTAATAGGTAATCTCTGATGTCCTGACAAAGGAGAGGAGCATGGATGACCTCGAGCATTGGATACGTTTAGCTGCCATTCCGTCCATGGACAGGCTAAAGCATCAGCAGTGGGCAGAGCTGGTCTCGACTGCTGATTTTCATCAACTGGATGATCAGCAGCTGCAGCAACTGGGTTTTACTACGGGCCAAATCCAATGCCACAGGGCTGTGACTGCACAACGTATTGAACATTGTATCGAGTGGTTGCACAGCAGTCCTGATCATCATTTTATCCGTTACACAGACCCGCTTTATCCTGAATTACTCAGCCAGATTAAACAGCCTCCTTTTGCTTTGTTTATCAAAGGCAATCCGGCTTTGTTAAACGAAGCGCAGATAGCCATAGTAGGCAGTCGTCAGCCCACCGCCACAGGCAAACAAGTGGCGTTTAACTTTGCCGCCGATTTATGCCGTTTAGGCTTAACTGTCACCAGCGGCATGGCCAAAGGCATAGATGGTTGCAGCCATAGAGGGGCTTTGTCAGTACAGGGCAACACCATAGCTGTGCTTGGCCATGGTTTTGATACAGTGTATCCGGCACAGCATAAAGAGCTGGCAGCAGATATTGCCAACAGCGGCGCTCTGGTCTCGGAGTTTTTACCCGATGTGCCCCCTAAAGGAGAGCATTTCCCGCTGCGCAATCGTATTGTGGTTGGGCTGAGCTTAGGCACTTTGGTGGTGGAAGCTGCGGTTAAAAGTGGTTCACTTATTAGCGCAGGTTATGCCGCTGAGTACAGCCGGGAACTCTTTGTGATCCCCGGTTCTATCTACAATCCGCAGGCGGCAGGCTGTCATCAGTTGATCCAGCAAGGTGCTAAATTAACCACTTGTGTTGCCGATATCATAGAAGAATGGAGCTTTTTGCAAAATAACGGTCTAAGTACTGTAAAGGACAAAGAAAAAAATTTACAAACAGGCTTGTTTGACGACGGCTTGTTGGCTAACGTAGGTGATGAGGCCACTGCGATTGATGTGATAGCAGAGCGTAGTGGTTTATCTGTAGCGCAAGTCTCAATTGAATTACTTCAACTGGAATTGGCCGGTGAAGTGGCAGCAGTACCTGGTGGTTACATCAGAGTGAGGAGGGCCTGACTATGTTTGATATCCTCATATATTTGTTTGAAAACTACATCCATAACGAGTCAGAAATTTATGTAAATCATGCCGATCTGCAGCGTGAGCTCAGTAAAGCTGGTTTCCATGATGATGATATTTTTAAGGCCCTGCGTTGGCTGGATTCGTTGTCTGCCTTGCAGGAAAGTCATGTTAAGCCCTATTTAACCAAACTGAATTCGACCGCAGTCCGTATTTATACTGTGGAAGAGCAACGCAAGCTGGAGACTGAGTGTCAGGGTTTCCTGCTGTTTCTGGAACAAATCAACGTGCTGGATGCGCCCACCCGCGAGATGGTATTGGACAGAGTGATGGACCTGGATCAGAGTTCTGTCAGTCTGGACGATTTAAAATGGGTGGTGTTGATGGTGCTGTTTAATGTGCCTGGTCGTGAAAATGCTTATGCCCAGATGGAAGACCTTATTTTTGACGAACCTACAGGGCCGCTGCATTAAGCGGCCTTTTTCGTTGTAAGCCTTGCTGCAACTCCTATTGCTTTGGGTATATAATCTGGCCAGTTTTCTTCTATGGCCTTTGTATGTCCCAGTCCGGCGATACACTTTTTCAACACGAAAAAACCGCAGAGCCTTGTCCTCTGTGCGGCCATGCGTTGCAGATTAAAACTGGCAAAAACGGGCCTTTTTTAGGCTGCAGTAACTATCCGGCCTGTAATTACCTGAAAGCGCTGCATCCCCATGAAAATACAGTGGTAAAAGTATTAGAGGATCAACTTTGTCCTGAATGTGGAAACGAGCTGGCGGTGAAAAATGGCCGCTACGGTATGTTTATCGGCTGTAGCCATTACCCCCATTGTCATTTTGTGGTGCATGCCGACGAACCTGAACCCAGTGATCTGCCATGTCCTGAATGCAAAAAAGGTCAGTTAATTGAGCGAACCAGTAAATACGGCAAAACTTTTTATGGCTGCAGCAGATATCCAGACTGCAAATGCCTGCTGAATTTTAAGCCTGTTTTAGGGCAGTGCCAATTCTGTAACTATCCATTGTTGATGGAAAAACCTTCGGCTGCTGGTGTGAAGTTACTCTGCGCCAGTAAGAAATGCCAGAAAGTGCAGGGCAGTTAAAGCCGGGTACCAAACTGGCTGCAAATAAAAAAGGCCCATTAGGGCCTTTTTGCTAACAGCAGATCTGCTATTGCAGTTGTATTAAGCGTGCCGCCACTAAATCCAGCTCAGGGAATTCCTGCTCTGGTAAATGTTGGCGCAGCAGATCAAAACGTTGTGCCAGTTCGCTGGTGCTGCTGGCACTTAAATTGATATGGCCCATTTTGCGGCCTGGTCTTTTGCCTTTGCCGTACCAGTGCAAATGGCAGCTTGGTAAGCTTAAGACGGCTGGGCTGACATGATCTTCGCCCAGAATATTCACCATCAAGGTTGGACGCACTAGAGCCGTGCTGCCGAGTGGCAAACCACAAACAGCCCGTAAATGGTTTTCAAACTGACAGGTGTCGGCACCTTGTTGGGTCCAGTGTCCTGAGTTATGCACCCGTGGCGCTATCTCATTCACCAGCAGTTGGTCACCCACCTGAAAAAACTCCAGCGCCAAGACACCAACATAATCCAAAGCTGTAGCTACAGCTTCAAACATCTGTTTGGCTTGTTGCTGCAATTCCTGCTGACCTGGCAAGGCCAAAGACACAGCTAGTACACCTGCGACATGATGATTTTCCGTCAGAGGGTAAACCACCATATCGCCAGCCTGATTACGGGCTCCAACTAAACTGACTTCTCGGTCAAAACGGACAAACTGCTCAGCCACTATAGCCTGAGGCAAAGTATGATCAGCACCCGCCATAAACTGCTGAATATCAGCCCACACTGCTTGCGCATCAGCCTGAGTTTTTAAGCGCCATTGGCCTTTGCCGTCATAACCGGCCAAAGCGCTTTTCAGCACTAACGGCAAACCCAACTGTTCAATGGCCTGATAAAAATCCTGTTCAGTCACAACTATTTTGTAAGCGGCATTGGCCACACCGGCTTTATCCAGCAGTTGTTTTTCCTGACGGCGATCGCCACCTGCTTTGATCGCAGTGCTGTTGGGTAAAAACTTACCGCTGTGCTGACACAGCTCCTGCACCGGATAAGGGATATGTTCAAACTCAGAAGTGATCACATCGGCATTGGCAATAGCTTGTGCCAAACCTGTGCCCAGTTGTTGCTGCGTGACAGGGTCAACAATAGTGTCGCTGTTCACATCATAAGCCGAGACTTTTAAATTCAGTGGCGTACCAGCCAGACTCATCATACGAGCCAACTGACCGGCACCTAAAACCAGAACCTTCATCAGTTATTCCTCGGCTGGATTCGGGTGAGCCAATACAGAGTCGGTTTGCTCTTTACGGAAGGCATCAATTTTGCTCATCAGCTCTGCATCAGAAGTGGCCAGAATTTGTGCGGCCAATAAGCCTGCATTGGCTGCACCTGCATCACCAATAGCCAGGGTACCCACAGCTACACCTTTTGGCATCTGCACTATGGATAACAGAGAATCCAGGCCTTTTAAAGCTTTCGACTGCACTGGCACACCTAAGACCGGCAAGCTGGTAAAAGCTGCGGCCATACCAGGTAAATGCGCCGCACCGCCTGCACCTGCAATAATGACTTTTAAACCTCGGCTTGCTGCATTAGTCGCGTAGTCGGCCAACAGTTGAGGAGTTCTGTGAGCTGAAACAACGGTAGTTTCATAGGCAATTTGAAAACGATCTAACATATCGGCCGCGTTTTTCATTGTGGGCCAATCAGATTTAGACCCCATGATAATACCTACTTTCATCGTTGTTTCCTTAAAGCTGCAAAGAACTGGCATAATAAGGCCGCTATTATATACGCAAAGTAATTGAAGCTGTAGCTTCAGGGAATACTCTGGCCTTGACCAGCTCCATTTTGACGAAAAACCTCAGATACAGGACTCAGAACAGTGACAGATCTCACATCTGCCGTGACCGCCCTGCGACAAGGTCAGGTGATTGCCTACCCAACCGAAGCTGTGTTTGGTGTCGGCTGCGACCCGGATAATACTTTGGCCATCGAAACTTTGTTGCAGGTCAAACAAAGGCCAAAATCCAAGGGCTTAATCTTAATAGCAGCAGACTTTTCCCAATTGATTCCTTATATTGCTGCCGACAAGCTCAGCTTGGAACAAACTCAGCTGATGCTGGATTCATGGCGCAATAGTGCTGGTGTCACAGATAAAGCTGCTGTGACCTGGGTGGTACCTGCTTCAACGCGTTGCAGTGATTGGCTGACTGGGCAGTTTGATAGCATTGCGATCCGGGTTTGTGATCACCCGATGGTGCAGCAGTTATGTCTGGCTTTTGGTAAACCTATTACCTCCACCAGCGCGAATTTATCAGGCCTGGAACCTTGTCGCAGCACAGCCGAAGTTCAACAGCAACTGGCGGATAAAGTCGCTGTAATAGTAGACGCGCCAACAGGTGGGCGTGCTGTGCCGTCAGAAATACGGGATATCACTACAGGCCATATTTACCGGGCGGGTGCATAGCCACCCGCGAATGAAGAGATAAGCAAATGCAAAACGTCGATAAACATCAGGTCAAAGCTTTTTTAATGGCACTGCAAGACAGTATTTGCGCTGAACTTGCCGCTGCGGATGGTCTTTCAGTTTTTGTGGAAGAAAGCTGGGACAGAGCCGAAGGTGGTGGCGGTCGTAGCCGTGTATTAACGCAGGGTGCTGTATTTGAGCAGGCTGGTGTGAACTTCTCTCATGTGTTTGGTGACAAGATGCCTGCTTCAGCCACGGCGCACAGGCCTGAACTGGCTGGGCGTAAGTTTGAAGCTATGGGCGTGTCTTTAGTGATCCATCCGCTCAATCCTCATATTCCGACCAGTCATGCCAATGTGCGGTTTTTTATCGCGGAAAAAGCAGGTGAAGCACCGGTCTGGTGGTTTGGTGGTGGTTTTGATTTAACTCCTTTTTATCCGGTGGAAGCTGATGTAGTGCATTGGCATCAGGTGGCCAAAGACTGTTGTGATGGTTTTGACGCCGCTTATTACCCTAAATACAAAAAATGGTGTGATGAATACTTCTACTTAAAGCACCGCAACGAAACCCGGGGTGTAGGTGGTTTGTTTTTTGATGATTTAAACGAGCCGGGTTTTGAGCAAAGTTTTGCCTTTATGTCTGCAGTAGGTCAAGCCTTTACTAAAGCTTATCTGCCTATAGTTGAGCGTAATAAAAACAAAGCGTATTCGGAAGCAGAGCGTCAGTTCCAGCTGTATCGCCGTGGCCGTTATGTCGAATTTAATCTGGTATTTGACCGAGGCACTTTGTTTGGTTTGCAAAGCGGTGGTCGCACCGAATCTATTTTGATGTCGATGCCACCTTTAGTGCGCTGGCAATATGGTTATCAACCGGAAGCAGGCAGCGCAGAAGCCAAATTGTACGAGCGTTACCTGCAACCTCAGGACTGGTTAGGTATTCAGCAATAGAGAAAGGCGTCAGGGATTATCTGTTGATCATATGGCTGGCAAGCTGGCCCAGCGAATGACTTAAGCCCTGACGCAATAACTTGTCCTGGACCACTTCAGCCAAAGCTTTATCCATACAAAACATCCACTGGTCGCGCATCTGCTGATCCACAGCAAAAGGCATATGGCGCATCCGCAAACGTGGATGACCGTATTTTTCTTCGAACAAAGCAGGGCCGCCCAACCAGCCGGATAAAAACTCAAAAAACTTTTGCCTTATGGTATCCAGAGGCAGAGGATGGATAGCATATAGTTCAGCGGCTTCTGGTGCTGTCGACATAATATCGTAGAATCTGTTAGCCAGACGCCTTGTTGCTGCTTCGCCGCCAATCAGCTCGTAAGGCGTAGTCGCCGGAGTCGGATGTGGCTTGCTATTTGGCTGGCTTTTATTAAAAATCGCGTCAAACAACTTTTTCATGGTGAACCTGTGGACCGTTACGCTGTATTTGGAAATCCTGTTGGGCACTCAAAATCGCCGCTGATCCATAGCTGGTTTGCCAAACAAACCGCACAAGCTTTGAGTTACGAGGCCATTTTAGCACCGGTCGACGCCTTTGCCGACAGCTGGTTTAGCTTTGTCGCTGCTGGAGGCCGGGGGGGGAATGTCACAGTGCCTTTTAAAGAGCAGGCCTATCAGTTGGCAGAGCAGCTCAGTGAACGTGCTTTGCAGGCTGGTGCTGTGAACACTCTTTATATAGACAAAGCAGGTGTGCTTTGTGGGGATAACACTGATGGTTTAGGTTTGGTGGCTGATTTAACCCGGCTGGGAGCCCGGCTTAAGAATGCTCCGATTTTAATCTTAGGTGCCGGCGGAGCTTGTCGTGGTGTCATAGGGCCTTTATTGGCAGCAGGTGTACAGCATATTCATATAGCCAACAGAACTGCAGTTAAAGCTGAAGCTATAGCTGAGCTGTTTGATAACAGAGTGACAGCATCAGGTTATGATCAAGTTCCGGCTGAAAAATGGAGCCTGGTGATCAACGCGACTTCCAGCGGGCTGGACCAGCAAAGACCGCCTCTGGCAGAACAGCATCTTAAGCATTGCACTCTGGCCTACGATATGTTGTATGGCAAAGAGCCGACGGCTTTTCTGATCTGGTGTCAGCAACAAGGCGTGCCGCTTTGTGCTGATGGCTTAGGTATGTTAGTCAGTCAGGCCGCTGAAAGTTTTGCCATATGGCGGGGGGTAAAACCTGAGGTTAGTCCGGTACTGCAGCAGCTGACGGCAATGGTGAAAGCATGAACCAACAACTGATCTTTAATCATGACTTCAGTTTTGATGAAAACACCGATTCAGTCAGCTGCAGTTGTTTAGCAGCAGGCATGCGGTTACAAGTCTATATAAAGAAGCCACAAGGCTGGGATAACCAAAGCTGGCTTGAGCAAATAAAAGAAGACTGCTTTTATTGGGAAGAACAAATCGAAGAAGCGGCCAGAGCCGACCGCTTTAATGAAGACGGTGTGTTGTATCTGGATGGCTCAGCTTAACGGCTCGGCCAGATACTCATCTTTTAATACCACATAGTTGATAGCAGACTGAGTCAGAAAACTACGTTCCGCATCGTTCAGTGGCCTGGCTTGTTTTACCGGGCTGCCTACATAGAGATAACCAGACTCTAATCTTTTGCCTGGTGGCACCAAGCTACCAGCACCAATAATGACATCGTCTTCTACTATCACATCGTCCATCACTATGGCGCCCATACCCACCAGAATACGATTGCCTAACTGGCAACCGTGCAACATCACTTTATGCCCAACTGTAACATCGTCTCCTATAACAAGAGGAGAACCTGCAGGGTTCTTGGTGCTTGGCCGCGATACATGCAGTACAGAACCATCCTGCACATTAGTGCGCTCACCAATACGGATAATATTCACATCACCCCGTGCTGCGACTAAAGGCCAGATACTACTATGAAGGCCAATTTGAATATCGCCAACTAAAACAGACGATGGATGCACATAAACCCCGTCAGCCAGCTGTGGAGTTTTACCTTTATATGAAGTTAATGACATAAGAATTTCCTCTGCTGCTGCGGAAGTATGCGACAAATGTTGAAAAAAAGCACGGTTCGATTGAAATTCAGGCTGTCGCACTCAAAAGTATAAGTTTTCTTAAAAAGAGTATTGCACGCTGTCAAAAACTCCCTATAATGCGCGCCATGCCGGCGGGGTGGTGCGAAAGCAGCTCTGGGGTGGTTTTGAGATGAAGTGAAAATTGATG